>DAINRZ010000154.1:0-7633 GCA_036741575.1 Kapaibacterium sp. (SeqCode) | reverse complement strand
TGAACAGGCTAAACAACTTTATCTTTTCTCAGAAAGTGATACCTGCCGAAAAATTTGCCGATGCACTGAAATACCTCGGCAAAATGCGCGGCGAACCGACAAAAATATTGTTCGAAAAAAGAGAAGAATTTATTTTGCTTTTTAGTGATGATTACACATAAAATCCTAATTATTGGCAACACTGCTAACTTTTATTCGCTTTTTTCTTTTTCCTGTTGTCGATAATATGCATAATTGCCATCAAGGGATGGTATAAAATCATTTTCGGCCCCGAAAACCTCATTATAATTTTAATGCGTTCCCTCATTTCCTTGCTGTAGCAATGCACTGTGCATTCCGAGCATATGGGTTTATCATCGCCAAAAGGGCAGCGCTTAAGCCTAATGGAAGAAAACTCCTTAAGCTCCCGGCAATCATTGCAAATTTCGTTCTTTTTGTGATTGAGCCTGCAATAAAGATCAATCATTTTTCCTACTGTCAGCCGCTCTCTTTCGAGCCTCGGTTTATTTAAAAACATAATTTATTCGTTGATAAAATAATAAAAAACAGTAATATCAGGCTTTTTATTGTCTTTAAGTTATATTTGCATAAGGATAATTAGATAAAGGGAGAATAATGAAAAAGGTTGCAGTAATATTAGCAGGCGGTTATGGTTCCAGGATGTGGCCACGCAGCACCGAGAAAATGCCAAAGCAGTTCAATCATTTTATCGGCGAGGGCACAATGCTTCAGAATACAGTCGAAAGGCTGCTGCCGCTTTTTGCCCCCGAGGATATCTATATTGTCACCGAAAAGGTATTCTTAGATGAGTGTATCAGGCAACTGCCCATGATATCCCCCGGGAATATCCTTTTGGAACCGTTTGCCAGGAAAACTGCCCCGGCAGTAGCACTTGCCGCAACGCTTCTATTGGATGAATACGGCGAAGATGCCGTAATGTATGCTTTCCCCTCGGATCATATAATACACAACGTCAGGGAATTTCACCAGAGCCTCGAGTTGGCAGGCCAGGTGGCATGGGAACGCAAAGGAAAAATTACTATCGGAATTACTCCGACCAGGCCCGAGACAGGCTACGGCTATATACAGATAAAAGAATCCCCGGGGGAACTCGGCGATTTATATGCTCATGGCGTCAGGTATTCCACTACCTTTGCCGAGAAGCCCGACATGGAGACGGCAAAGCGATTCGTCGGTTCGGGTGATTTCCTGTGGAACAGCGGAATATTTGTTTGGAGAATAGATACTTTTTTGAACGGTTTCAATAAATACCTGCCCGAACATGCAGCACTGTTCAGGCAGCTGCACAAACATGCCGGCAAAGATACATTCGACACAATGTTAGGGCAGGTTTATATGCAAATCCAGGCTGAATCAGTAGATTATGCCATCCTCGAAAAATCTGATAACGTGCTGGTGTTGCAGGCTTCTTTTGCCTGGAGCGATCTTGGCAATTGGGATGAATTCTATCGCCTTTCTATGAAAGACGGCAGGAACAACTTTATAGAGGGCAACGTAATATCGGTTAATACCAGGAACTGCCTTGTCAGCGGCAGGGAAAAGCTTATCAGCATTGTCGGCCTCCAGGATATTATTGTTATCGACAGCGACGACGCCCTTTTGATATGCCCTCGCAAGCAGTCAGAAGAAGTAAAGGAAATTGTTAAAACAATAAGAAGAAAAAATATTAACCATTATCTTTAACAGTGGGGGGAAAATGAATAAATACCTGATCATCCTGATTGGAATATCTGCAATTATTTTAGCTTCGTGCGGCTCTGCCGTCGATTTGGCTAATACAGACACCTCGCCCAAAACCTTTAGGATTGGCGATAAATATACCGGCAAAGCTACTTACTATGCCGATAAATTTAATGGCTTGATAACTGCCAGCGGCGAATATCACGATATGGAAAAATTTACGGCAGCCCACAGGACTTTCCCATTTGGTACGGTTGTACAAGTGAAAAACCTGAAGAATAACAGGACTGTAAAGGTTCGCATCAACGACCGCGGGCCGGCTATTGCCGACAGGATTATCGATTTGTCCAAAGCCGCTGCCGAAAAACTTGATATGATTGGCCAGGGGGTGCAGCCGGTGGAAATAATAATAATCGAACTGCCTGTAAAATAGTGCATTCAATTGGCAGTAGGCTGGTTCATTTTCGGTAATTGCATACTATTGGGCTTGTACTTTTTTAATCCCGCATTGTGGGTTTAATTCCTGTCAGTTAACTTCGATAGAAAGGTTATTCTTCCATGATACCCCCGTATCTTGATTCGGGATTGTTCATTAGCCTGTAAATCTTTTCATTTAGTATTCGGCTCACATTAATTTTTTTGTGGGACTGCTCAAAAAGCATTTGGATTACTCTGTGAATATAGTCTTGCTCTATAGTGATATTGAAAAACCGTAATCAAAAATAAATACAGTTAAATTTATCCCCAACTTTTTCAATTGACCCTATTTTTTTTGGTTTCAATCTTAGCTTTCCTGTGTAAAGCTATTGAAATTCTATGAGTAATACAGATCAAACAATTATATATACCTAATATTATTTTTAGTCTCTGCTAATATTTTGGGAATATTCTTTGAATTCAATCGTAATTGTATTAAAGTCAAATGTAAAACGAAAAAAAATCAGGAGAGATGATATGATAGAATGGCCAGCGCCCGAAAGCTACGAGAAAACAATTCCCGGCAAGGATGAGCCGGGTTCATTCTGGGAGGAAACCGGAGGAAAATATAATTGCGGAATAGATATTTTTGCGCCCGAAGGCTCGCCTGTCGTAGCGCCCGAAGGGGGCAGGGTTATCGATAACGGAAGGTTTACCGACAGCCATACCATGCCATATTTTAATGACACTAATTATATTATTATCAGGACATCTACAAACTTATTTCTGAAACTTGCATCCCTGGGCAATGTCTATGCCAAAACCGGGGATATAGTAAGGCCAGGGCAAAAAATTGGCGACATCAGGAAAATTGTCGATGATGAAAGAATATACAATTTAATAATTCATAACAATTTTATATTGAATAGTTCCAACAGAAACAGCTATCTGCATATAGAACTGACAAAACCGCCGATAATGCAGGTTAGGCCTTATCTGGCAGGATACTTCACCGAAAATGCCAGGCCCTACTCGCTGATAAATCCGGAGGCTTACCTAAATGCTGCATTATCGGAAGCTGTATCCGCTGCCTGATATAAAATATCATATAATAAAATATTATTATATTGTAAGGAAAATTTTATTGAAGTCAACGTATTAGAAATGTAAGTAAATGAAATACAAAACAAAATGATTGAAGTTTCAGGCAAAATAGAGAAAAAAAGCAGGAAGAAACTGCTCAGGATAGACGAACAGGAGCAGAACAGGCTAATGGCAGAAATTGCCTCGGCAGGCACTTTTGCCGAAGCCGAGCCTTTGTTCAACAGGCTTTACGACAGTATGGCATACCCGATATGGGCCAGCCTATCGAAAAAGTATATTCCGCCTCTTTCGGACGAAGACCTGAAGGATATATTCCAGGAAGCATGGATAAAGATACTCGATATAAGGAGCAAATACGACGGCAAAAGCAATGTTTACAACTGGATTTATATTATAAAACGCAATATGATACTCGATAAAATCAGGAAACTGGGCCGCAGGCACGAGCAAAGCCTCGACGACGATTACGAAGACAGCGAAGGCGTACCGGCATTGCAGGTGGCCGAGCCAGACATGAATATCGAGGAACAGATTATCGAAAGCGAGACTACCCTGCTTATCAAGCAGGCCCTCGACTCGATAGAAGACGATACAGACAAGGAAATAATCCGGCGCAGGATTATACTCGGGCAAAAATTCGAGCTGATTTCCGAAGAGCTTGGAATACCCCAGACTACTGTTTTTAAAAGGGTTAAAAGAATTCTCGGTTACCTGAGGCCTAAAGTGGAAGAAATATTATATTCATAAATGTTAAATTTAAAAAACTATGGAAAGCAATACTAATTACAAGCTGGAACCCGAAGAAGAGAAATTTCTCGATGAAGTATCGGCAGTATTCGAGCCGGTAAGGGAAAAGTACATTATTCGCGAGGCCGTAAGCAAGAAAGTTGAAGGTTCGAACTTCCGGCTGATAGATTTTTCCAAGCCGGGCGGCCTGCTGGCATGGAAGTACCCGCTTATTTTAACTACTATTGTCGGATTGACTGTCGGCTCCTGGTTTGTGTTCAAACCGGCTGGGGCGGGCAGCGAAAGCGATTTGCAGCAGGCTATGCGCCCTAAAACCGAATCGGCGGCGCCTGCAATAAATGAAATTGCTGCCGGAGAAAAGAATATAGCCCAAGAGAGGCAAGATAAAGCAGCGGGCCAAAATGAACAAAAAGCTTTGGCTGCCACAGAAACCGTAAACGAAAGCGAAAACACTGCTGCTGGCAAAAACGGCAGGAAACTGCAACTCCTTACTAAAAAAGAATATTTTAGCAGGGTGGAAAAAACAGATATATCCGTAATTAAAACAAAAATGAAACTGCCTGCTAATGCCAATCCTGCCGAACTAAAGCAAAAACTCACGGCAGTTCTCGGCAATATCGGCCTAAAAGCAGACGAAGCCACAGAAAGCGGAAGTTCCCTTTTGCTCAGGTCAATGCCTGTTAAAGGTTTTTATTCGAGAATAGACAACAAACCTGTGGAATTCTTTATTGAATTTAGCATTGTGCCGGGCAATCAGCCGGAACTGCTCATCAGGCTGCTTTACAGCGCCGATAAATCAGCAGATAACTCAAAAGCAATGGATTACGACATGGAAAACATTTTCTACGACAGATTAAAATCAGAGTTGATAAAATTATTTTCATAATTAACATTCATAATGATTATGAAAAAACTATACAATTTTTATATTTTAATGGTATTTGCATTTCTTTCGGGAAATGCCGTACCATTATTTGCCATTATGCCCATAGGATTTGAACAGGGCTGGTCAACATACTATGGCGGCTCAGCCGAAGACGTGGTTACCGATATGATTGTAACTGGTGAATATGTATATATTTGCGGCTACACCAACAGCGATACCGGAATTGCATCGTCAGGCACACCTCAGTCCAATAAATCAGATGGTTACGACGGTTTCGTAGTTAAATTCGATTTCTCAGGAAAAAGGATATGGGGCACCTATATTGGCGGCCCCGGCGATGATTATGCAACCAGCATAGCATTCGAACCTGGTTTGCAGGCAGTAGTTATTGCCGGTTATACTTCGAGCAAGGAGGGTATTTATTTCGGTAACGGTTACCGAAATAAATTCGGCGGCGGCGAATTCGATGCTTTTATCTCCATTGTTGACCAAAACGGCAAAAGAAACTGGGGTTCGTATATAGGCGGGGAAAGGAACGATTATGCTTACGATATTAAAGCATACGACGGTAATATACTTATAGCAGGCAAGACAAACAGCACGGAAAGGATAGCCGACGGCGACAAACAGCATAAGAAATACAATGCCGGGATGTACGACGGGATGCTTGTGCTATATGATTTGAAGGACAAGAAAATAGAATGGGCAACTTATTTCGGCGGCAGTGAGAACGATGAAATTAGGTCGGTCGACTATCGAGGAGATATTATTTATATTACAGGCACTACCGGCAGCAACGGGATTAATTATTATTCAAATACAAATTACTCAGGCAAAGGTACTGACGCTTTTGCGGCAAAGTTCGAGGACAAAGGAGAACTAAAGTGGTCGCGCTACCTGGGCGGCAACGGCGACGACCGCGGCATTACAATCAGTTCCGACGGCATTACACTGGCTGTTGCAGGAGAAACAAGCAGCACCGATTTGCCGGTCAGCAATGCTTACCAATCAACTCCCGGTGGCAAAAAAGACGGTTATTTTGTTCAATTGAATACTAACGGCGACCTGATTAACTTTTCGTATTTCGGCGGTGAGGGCGACGACAGAATTAACAAGATTTTTGTTTCAGGGGCAGTATTATTCATAGCAGGCAATACCGACAGCCCCAATGGAATAGCTACCAACGAAGCGCCCTACAACGTACTTAAGGGCGGGATCGATGCCTTTATCGGCTCTATTAATAACTTTACCCAACGCGATTGGTGCACCTATATGGGCGGCAGCGGCGACGACAAAGCCCTGACAGTTTCTTTCGGCAAAGAGCCATTATTCATAGCAGGATCTACAACCAGCAGCGATTTCAGGATTACTCCCCTGACAGCCCACCAGAAGATATACAGCGGCAGCGGCGATGGTTTTATAACCAAATTTGTCCACCCACAATCGAATTTCAAGTTAAAAATTACCTTTAATTTAACAGAACTTTGCGGCGGCAATGAATACGAAGTGCCCTACCAGACAGATGGATTTGACGTTCCAAAATATATTGCCATTGAACTTTCCGACAAATACGGCAGCTTCAATTCGCCCGAAATAATCGGCAAGAAGCAGGTGACAAATAAAATTGGCTCAATCCCTGTTAGGATTCCACCAAACATAGAACCGGGTGCAGGCTACAGAATCAGAGCTGTATCTGTCGATCCTGTGGTAATAAGCCCCGATAACGGCCAGGATATCAGGATTTATCCGAAGACTGTCGTATCAAAAATTCAGGGTAATCTCACTGTGTGCCAGGAGCAAAATGAAACATACAGCGTTCAGGCAGGTAACAGTTTTTATTATGAATGGGCAACATCAGGTGGAACAATTAGTGCCGGGCAGGGAACGAACCTGGTTTCAGTCCTTTGGGACAAAGCAGGCGAAGGTATTGTTAAACTAAAGGTTACTAATCAGGAATCCGGATGTTCGGCCGAGGCTGAGCCAATTATTGTAAAGGTTAATGAAAAACCTAGTGTAACACTGGAACTGCAAAAAACTATTTGTAAAAATGCCGCACCCTTGCATTTCAATGGAGCCGGAACACCCATTGGAGGCAAATACATGGTAAATGGATTAGTTGTTACACAATTCGACCCGGCTAACTATTCAATTGGCAAGCACATTATAAAGTACGTTTACATTAATAATAATACCGGCTGCAGCGGCGAAGACATAAAAGAAATCGAAGTCGTCCCTGCCCCGGATAAACCGGAGATTACCGGGTACTCTGACAGGCTGGAATCCGATGCTCCCGAAGGCAATCGGTGGTATTTGAACGGTAATTTAATAGCCGGTGAAAAAGGCAGAATCCTCTATCCTAAATCAGGGGGTAACTATCAGGTGAGGGTAGTATCCGAATATGGCTGCGAATCGGAATTATCTGAAATATATAATTTTGAAGCGTCAGGGCCAATGCTCGATACAAAAAAAGAAATCGAGTTCGACCCGGTTTACTGCGAAGAATCGAAGACATCCGAGATTAAGCTTACTAATATCGGCAGTGCAAACCTCGTTTTTGATTCATATACCATCGAAGGGATAAACAAGGAAGATTTCTCACTCGTCGGATTCGAGAAAAATGAACTTGCCCCAAATGAAACTTTATATGCCATAGTTACTTTTGCACCAAAGACTTATGGCGCCAAAGAAGCATATTTGGTTTTGAAAAGCAATGTTAAGAATTCCCTTAACAAAATTAAACTTGTAGGAAACAAAGTAAAAGTAGGCCTCCAATTCTCT
>DAINRZ010000153.1:0-7657 GCA_036741575.1 Kapaibacterium sp. (SeqCode) | reverse complement strand
CAAATATAACATAAATAATATAACGAAAAAAAAATTATAATATTGTATGAATCTATTTATGCAAATATACGAAATTATTACTTGCATCTCCAAATAATTATGATTATAATATTGTTATTTGTAACGAATATGTTGGGAATTAATTTTCACACGGCTAAAGCCCTGTGTTGCTGCAATGTTATAGCAACCGGCGGTTTTAGCCGCCGGCAAAGGATGAGTATATGGCGCCGGTGTCAGATGGAGTACACCTCCGGGGTGGATTCCATCTGAAGAATAAAGATTCTGCCCGTGTGTCGATTAAATCGTAGAGACGTACTGTTGGGCCGCCTCAAATGCAAGACGGATTCCGTCCTACCACCGCTCCCGGTGTATCTTTTCCGGCTTGTACTTCTCTTTGGGCTGATCGGCGCCGTCGGGCACACCTATCGGTATGACCGCCAGAGGCAAGATGTGCTCGGGAATACTCAGGCAGCGCCTAACGTAAACCATTCTGTCCGGGCGCGGGTAAGCGGCCGTCCAGCAGGCGCCCAGTCCCAGGGCTTCTGTTGCCAGCAGGATGTTTTGTGCAGCACAGCTTGCGTCTATCACAGCGTATTCAAGCATTTTGTCGTGTGCCCCGGCAGGGTCCATGCACACTATAACAGCCGCTGACGCTTTATAGAGCATCTTGGCGTATGGCAGGCCGTCGCCCAGCCTGTCCAGCATAGCTCTGTCGCGGACAATAACGAACTCCCAAGGCTGCATATTGACAGCAGATGGTGCTGCCATGCCGGCTCTTACTATTTCGTCCAGCAGCTCCTGGGTTATGTTTTCGCCGGTGAAGGCTCTAACGCTCTTCCTGGAATGGATAATTTCCATGCATGCCTTAGTATTCATTATGGTTTCCTGCCTTTCATTTCCTAAAAATCGGGTAATGGCCTTTATTCTAAATTAAAAAATCATGTCAATTCCGGTGCCAGCTTTACGGATACAACTTTAGAAAGCCCTTCTTCCTGCATGGTTATGCCGTATAGCGTATCGGCAGCAGCCATAGTCCTTTTGTTGTGGGTTACAATCATAAATTGAGTCTCTATGCTGAAATCCTTTATAAGATTCAGGTATTTGTCTATATTTGCATCGTCCAGCGGAGCGTCCACTTCGTCGAGAATACAGAATGGGCTTGGCTTAACTAAGTAAATGCCGAACAGCAGGGCAATCGCAGTCAGCGTTTTCTCGCCGCTGGAGAGCGCTTCTATCGAGTTCGGCCTTTTGTTAGGCGGCTTTGCGATTATCTCGATATCGCATTCCAGCGGATTGCCGTCTGCAAGCTTCAGGCGGGCTTCGCCTTCGTCGCCGAACAGCTTCCTGAACAGCATGGAGAAATTAGTGTCCACCTGGCTGTAGGTATCGAGAAACTTGATTTCTGCGGTCTGGTTTATCTCGTTTATGGTTTCCAGAAGCGTCTTTTCGGAATCGGTCAGGTCTTTAATCTGCTTTTCGTAGAAATCCAGCCTCTGGCTCTCCCGCTCGTAGTCTTCGAGCGCCATAAAATTAACGTTGCCGATTGCCATCAGTTTCTCTTTTATGTTCTTTAGTTCGTACTTTGTGTCATCGAGCGAAAATTCAGTGTCCGGCTCGAAGACAGCCTGCTCAAGGTCGAGTTCGAAATTCTCCCTGGCCCTGATTTCCAGGCTTTTCCGCAGCGACCGGTATTCGTTAAGCCTTATATCGTACTGGTGTATGCTATCAGTAAACCGTTCATAGTTGCGCCTCTGGTTAACTAAATCGTCCGAATGTCTGCTAATCTGCTCCTGTACCGAATTGATTTCGTCTTCGATGAACTCGCCTGCCGATTGAGCTTCTCCGGCGTTATTGCTTAGATTTTCGAGCTCACCTGCCAGTTCTTTGGCTTGTGCTTCAAGCCGGGCTGTGCCGTCCTCAATTTCGATTAACTCTTTTCGGGCAGCCTCGTTTCTGGCAGTAAGGCTATTAAGCCCATCGTTGTAGTGCATAATATCCTTTTCGAGGGACTTGCAGTCAGTATCAAGCTGGTAGATTATCCTCTCGGCCGAGCGAACGTCCTCATCGGCTTCGTCGAATTCCTTTTCTGCCGAGCGTACACTATTCATTAGGGATTGCAGCTCTTCCTGCATGATTTCGAGGGATGAGCCCCGCTCGCTGATTTCTTCTTCTGCTTGCTGCAAATCTCTGTCGAGCGTAAGCATTTCTTCGTTTATTCTGGCATAATTTGCCTCGGTAAGAGACTTTTGGTTCAGCAGGTTTTGTTTTTTATATGTTATTTCATTTAAAGTATTTTGGAGCTTTGATTCATTGTTTGCAAGATTCCTGAGGTTTTCGTTTAGTTTATTCAGGTCTATCCTGCTGTAATTACTTCGTGCAATCCTGTATTCTTCGGCCATCTCGGTAATGATCTTATTAAGGCTCCAAAGCTCCTTTTCAAGAGTTTCCAATATTTCTTTCTTGCCGACGGACAGGCCTTCGGTTTCGCCAATAGCGCCGCCTTTAATAATTCCTTTCGATGACACAAGCTCTCCGTCGAGAGTGACGGCAGCAGAAGCAATACCGAAATCAACCATATCTATTGCATTTTGGAGAGTATCTACAAGCAATGTTTTGCCGATTATTGCCCTAAGCACATTGCGCACCTGCTGGTCAACCCTGACTATTTCGCTGAGCCATCCAACAATGCCTTCGCCAATGACCGGCTCCCCGGGAGGCATGATTTCCGGGATAGATTCCCTGCAAATGAAAACTGCCTTGCCTTTTTCATGCTTTTTAAGCGCAGCGAATGCTGCCAGAGCTTCTTTGCGGGAATCGACGAGAAAAAACCCCGCCGCTTCGCCCAAGGCAGCTTCAACGGCCACCCTGTAATCTTCATCGGCCCCAACAGTTTCGGCGAGTAAAACTTTTTCACCGTCAGGCAGCCATTCTTCTGATTCAATAAGGAATCTAACACTTTCGCCGGCATCTATAAAACCATTGTAAAAATCGAGCTCTGCTGTTTTCCTGCCGTGGGTATTCTTTAATTCGGCCAGCTCTTCCTGCATTTTATCAATTACCGAGCTTAGCTTTGCCTGGTTGGCCTGCGCTTCGGCCAGTTCTATTTCAGCCTTTTTAATATCGCTCCTGTTGTCTTCGATTTGATTGGCAGTACTTTCAGTTTCCTTGTCCAAATCGCCAAGGCTGTTGGTGATTTTTTCAATTTCCAGTTCAAATTCCGAAATACTTTTATCGATAGCTTCTCGCCGCTGGCTGTTTCTGGCTGCTTGAGCCCTGAGGTTGTCTATACTATTGCGCAGCCTGATTATTTCTTCATTCCTGGAATCAGCTTCTTCTTTAAGCTCGCGAAGCGATGTGATAAGTTCTTCACGTTTTATTTTTAGGCTGTCTATTCCATTCTCTGAAATCACTTTATTACTACGGGCTTCATCGAGTTTAGAAGCAGCCGCATCTGCCATAGTCATTAGATTCTGCCTGTTATCGCCAAAAGATCCAATTTCTTTTTCTATTCTTGCCCGATTCAGGCCGAGGGATTTGATTTTCTCGTTAACAACAGCTAGATCGCTGTTTTTTCGGGCTATTGCATCCCTAATCTCAATTTCTTTGTCCCTTGCTTTTTGATACTCCCTGTTGAGAGATCCCAGCTTGTCTTTCAGTTCATTCAGGTGCTTTTCCGAAGAATCGATAGCCGCCTGTAGCTCTGCTTTTTTGGCAACATTATCTTTGTTGTTCTCAATCAGGGACTTTTCTTCGTGGCCTAACCGTTCGTATTCATGTAATATAAGCTTTTGCTCCAGTTCCTTGTGCTGTGCCATCAGCTTATTGTATCTCATGGTTTTGGATGCCTGGCGCGAGAGCGAGTTGACATTCTTCTCAACTTCCTGAACAATATCCTGCACTCTAAGCAGGTCTGTTTGCACCGAATCCAGCTTTTTCGACGCTTCTTTACGGCGCGCTTTATATTTTGTTACGCCCGCTGCTTCCTCGAACAAATGCCTGCGCTCTTCGGGCTTGCCGCTCAGAATTGCTTCGACCATTTTTAACTCTATAACCGAGTAAGAGTCAGGCCCCATACCGGTATCCATAAAAAGGTCGGTTACATCGCGCAGCCTGCATTTGGCGTTATTAATCAGGTAGTGGCTTTCGCCGTTGCGGAAAAGCCTGCGTGTAATTTTCACTTCAGTATATTCAGTTGGCAGCTTCTGCTTGTTATTCTGCAGAGTAATGGAGACTTCGGCCATGCCGAGAGGCTTTCGTTTATCAGAGCCGTTGAAGATAACGTTTTCCATTATATCGGACCTCAATACCGAGGTTTTCTGCTCGCCCAGCACCCATCTTATGGCGTCGAGAATATTTGTCTTGCCACACCCGTTAGGCCCGACAAAGCCTGTCATGCCCTCGGAAAACCTGAAGCCAGTCTTGTTGGCAAATGATTTGAAACCAATTATTTCTAATTCAGATAAATACATTATTTATAATAATCAAATTTTTCAAATATAAATTTAATGAAAATCACCTAATCATTTTAAATCTCTTGCCAGGAATTTTAAGCAGCATAGCAAAAAGCCCGTAAAATGTGGTATAAAGCGAACTGGCAATACCGTAAACGAGGAAATACTGATACAGGAAATCGCTGCTCAAATCTATATGAAAAAGGTAATATATCAGGTTGTGTACAAGTGATGCCGATAGTACTATCAGCAGGAACCTATGGCTTTTTATTATCTGGTCGGTTTTTTCTTCTATGTAAAAAAATCCGGCAATGAATGCAACTATTGTTTTAACCAGGGCATTTGTCCCTATAATATCCTGCGAAACAATATCGTAGAACAATCCGATAAGGAATCCTGCTATGATACCTGCCAGCCTGCCTTCGGTTAAAGAAATCCAAACACAAAGGATGACCAGGAGGTCGGGGGCAATATTGCCAAGAGAAATATACCGCAGAAACGTCAGGTGGAAAACCGTAACGGCAATCATTGCAATAGCATACCCGGCAAGCCTTAGCCTGAATGATTTTGTCCTGACAGTTTTTTCCGATACTATCTTCATAATTCTGTTCTCTTATGGTTTTGCCGGTTTCTGCCTTGCTTCCAGCTTTTTGTCCATTTCTTTTATAAGGTTTTGCAAGTCAGGGTCGGGCAGGTATTTTAAAACAAATAGTTGTTGAATCGTCGAAAAATTAACAAAAGTTTTTACAATGATAACCAAATGAATACCTCCGGGATCTTCTACGATTTCTTCGATTTCCCCAATGGGAATACCTTCGGGGTATTTACTGCTGAAAAAGGATGTGAGCACTTTGTCGCCTATTTCTACTCCGGAATTTTTCGAAACATAGTTCAATTTAAACTTTGAACTGCTCATCCATTCTAATGTACCTTCGATATATTTGCCCTCGACTCTGGCAGAGATAACACTACCGGGATTATCAATTACATCGACAATGGAATAATGATTGCCTGTGCCAAGAATATACCCAACTAACCCTGATTCGGTCCTGACTGCCATTCCATCTTCCACACCTTCGTCTGAACCTTTATCGATAGTAAGGTATGTCTTCATAAATTTTGTGGATTTGCCTGTTATTTCAGCTAAAATATATGGGTCCTGAATTTTATCTCTGAATCCGAGAGCTTCGCGCAGGTTTTTATTTTCGAGCAGTGCTTTTCTCATCCTTGTTACTTCATTGGAAAGCTGAAGGTTCAGCTTGCGAAGCGATTCATTTTCGCTTTCGAGGGCTCCGGGGTCGGGGATAAAAGAGAAGATATCCTGCAGCCAGCCAACCCCGCCTATTACCAATGTTCTGAATGCCCCGATACGAGAAGTGCCGCCCATAGTAATTAATAGGATACTAATCATTACCAATGCAGCGAATGACAGGTAATCCTTATATTTTAATATGAAGTTTATTATTCTCTGCATTTAGCCACAATAAACATGATGCTGCTAAATATTAATACCTGGTGCTTTTAATCAGTACGTTCGAATAATCGCTTAGGTTTTCGAGTACATGGCCTGTGCCGCGAACAACTGCTGTCAGCGGGTCGTCTGCTACGTGAACAGGCAATCCTGTTTCCTGTTTCAGCCTTTCATCGAGTTTGAGAAGCAAAGCGCCGCCGCCGGTCAGCATTATGCCTCTGTCGAAAATATCGGCAGAAAGCTCGGGCGGTGTACGCTCGAGAAGGTTCAAAACTGCCTGGACAATTTCATTGACAGGTTCGGACAATGCCTCCCTGATTTCTTCGGAGCCAATCCTGATCATTTTGGGAACACCTGTCAGCAGGTCGCGCCCTTTTACTTCGACTTCGATTTCTTCATCGAGAGGTGCAGCCGAGCCTACCCTGTGCTTTATCATCTCGGCGGTCCTGTCGCCGATTAATATATTATGAACTCTTTTGAAATACTGAACAATGGCCTGTGTCATTTCATCACCGGCTGTCCTGATGGATTCGACAGTAACTATGCCCGAAAGTGCTATAACGGCAATCTCGGTGGTTCCACCGCCAATATCTACTATCATGTTGCCGATGGGTTCGTGTACGTTGAGGCCTATTCCAATAGCGCCTGCCATTGGCTCGGCTATCAGGTGCACTTCTTTTGCGCCGGCGTGTTCGCAGCTGTCCCGTACAGCCCTTTTCTCAACCTCGGTAATACCGCTTGGCACACACACAACAACTCGCCTGGCGGGCTGCCAGCTCAGTGAAACTTTGCGAATAAAAGCCCGCAGCATTCCTTCGGTAATTTCGAAGTCAGCAATAGCGCCGTCCCTCATAGGCCTGATTATTTTTATTTCTCTGTGGGTTTTGCCAACCATTGCCTGGGCTTCGTGGCCTATTGCAATAATATGCTTGCTCGACCTGTCGAAGGCTACTATCGAGGGCTCGTTGAGCACTATACCTTTGCCCTTCATCCAGATAAGCGAGTTAGCAGTACCAAGGTCTATTGCCACGTCATTTGTAAATATTCTTAACTGCATTAGTTATCAATCTCAATTAAAATAAAAATCTCATTAAGCTAAATAACAAAAATAACAGATTATTATCAATTAGAATAAAAAATTATGAATTAATGCCATGATGCCATCAATTTAAAAAGTTTACAACAATGTTTTTATTGTATGCTTTTTGGAATTGTGAACCTGAACGATGAACCTTTGCCTTCTTCGCTTTCAACACATATTTTACCGTTGTGTTTTTCGATATATTCCTTGCATAATAAAAGCCCGAGCCCTGTGCTCGATTCGCCTTCGGTACCGGGGCGGGATGTGCGCTCGCCGACAGAGAATAGCATAGGCAGCATATCTTTGGGGATACCAATGCCGCTGTCAGTCACCGAGATTTCGACTATATTCCCGCATTCGGACGCCGTTATTACAATCCTCCCGTCTTTAGGAGTGAATTTAACTGCATTCGATAATAGATTTCTCAATATGGCATTTATCATATTTAAATCTGCCTGAATATTTATTGATTCGGGAATAACGGCTTCTACCTGAATTCCTTTGATACTTATTCTCGGCCTCAGAATTTCTATATTATTTGCCACAAGGAATGCTATGTCTGTTGAGGCCGGTTCAAATTGGACTAACCCTCTGTTAATCCGTGACCATTCCAGGAGGTTTTCGAGTAATTTATAAAGGTTTTCGTCCGATTCC
>DAINRZ010000152.1:0-7670 GCA_036741575.1 Kapaibacterium sp. (SeqCode) | reverse complement strand
TAATCCGGTTTTTCCCGGCTGGAAGTTCACCTCTGCCAGATGCTTACCACCTGGGTTGATTTCGAATTCAAAATCAACTTAATTATATACAAATGCATTTTTATCACCCGGTTTGTTCTCGATTATACTGCCAATCCCGTTGACTTTAATCACCCTGCTGCTATTATTGACAAACATTATTGCCCTGGGCTGCCCGGGTATTGAATCTGTCCCGTAAGGGCCTGACGGGTCGGAATCCTTGTGAATCCTTACCCTTCCCCACTCCCAGTTGTTGCTAGCCAGTTCTCTTAAGATACACTCAGCAGAGAAAAATGCTACATTATCCAGCTTCGAACCGGCAGGGCTGATAAAAGTGATTGAATCTTTGAATGATCCAATAGTATCTGAGTAAAATGTAACTACCACAGTTTTTGTACCGTTAGCCGGCAATTTGATAGGATTTGTATCGCTTACAATCCCCAGGTTGTGCTTGAATTCAGTTAAATAATTACCTTTTATACCTGTAATTATTATCTCAATATTGGATAAGTTCGTTATTGTAAACGTTTTTGTATATAACTCGCCTGCTAACACATTCCCGAAATTAATATTGTTTACAGCTATTACCGGCTCTGTGATTTTCGCTGTTATTATGGACTTGAAAAGATTGACGCAGCCGTCGCCTATTATTAGAGTATCTGTATAATTACCGGTTTTATGAGATTGGAATTTTATGTTTAATTCAATATTATCTCCGGGGTCAATAGTCAGTGGAAGTTTTAAATCTTTCAATGAAAAACCGGCAGAACCGTTTTTCAGCTTCAACTCAGTAATTTTAATCTGGCTTTTGTTGTTATTTGTAACCAAGATATTCTGATAATAAACTGAATCGGGATAAAGGTTGCCGAACATTACAGTATCCCGGTCTATACTTACCGCAGACATATTATTCTGTATGATAATGCTTGTGTCGTTTCCGCTGCCGTCCCAAAATTCCACAATCGCTCTCGATGCTAAATTATTATTTATTACTTCGAGCTGCCATTGGGCTTCTCTCGTAATATCCGCTTCTATCTTGCTTGTAGTCAGTTTGTAATTATATGAACCTGGATTTAGGTAAATAGCAGAAAGGTTTGACCTTACCGAATCGACATCGGGCTTGTCGATGACATGCCCGTTTTTAACACTGCCTGTACATTCCATTGTCCAAGTCGGTATTGGTTTCTGCAAGTCCTTTGTTTCTTCATTCCCAGCTCCAATGCCGGAAGGGAATCCATAGGAATCACACCAATCATAACCATAGGAATAGGCTGCAAAAGGTTTCTTGCTGTGTATTCTGTACATTCCGTCGGCCGGCAGGGTTATTTGCTTCATGGAATATTTCCTGCCTTTTATATCATAATTATATGGTGTATCAGGAACAGGGAATTTTTCTTTAAGTTTCTGATAAACAAATTCTTTGTTCTGTACTGTACCAAAAATCATATCGTCGGGCATTTCACCATTCTCATTTGTTTCATAGATTAAATCGAGATAATTCTCTTTGAAATTTTGTACCCCGTCAATTCCCGGTGTTATCAGGGTAATACTATCAGTGTATAATTCGACAGGTAGCAAAGCCATTGTAAAAGGGTCGCTGTTAGGTAGAGGATATCCGTCTTCCTGAACCCCTGTATTACACAGGGTAATGCCAATGGGCTTGTCCGCAGTATAAACTACAGGCATTATTTTTTCGCCCATAGGAACAGACCTGATTTCCAACCATCCTTTGCCCAACAGTCCGCCGGCTTCCTGTAGTTTTGCTATCATAACGCCGTCCCGGTATATAGATGTTCCAGGCAGCCTGGCAAAAATCCTTAATAATGAAGCATATTTTCTTCCATGTATAATGGGTATATGATAGGTTTTGCTCCAAATATAAGTAGGCAGGTCCATTTCGACTGTATAATCGCACCATCGGTTTGATGTAGGAATATTTGTACAGAAGTTACCGGAGACAACGCTGACAGGTTTCGATGAAACAATTTTGCTGCCTGTAAGGTCTCCATCGTATCCGAGGGATGAAAACATCCAGGCATCGCCTTTTTGCATCACTTCAGTTTTAGCTTCACCCGGCTTAAGTCCGCCAGCAGTCTTCGATACAATATTGCCACCCATGGTAAACTTAACAATATTATCGTCGTAAGGAGAGACTATGCCTAATTCACTGGGGTAATTGCCGTTATACATAGCACCCATATCACCGTAAGAGCAGCTGATATATTCTCTGCCAAGCGAAGAAACAGGGTATGCCAGGAATCCGTCACTGGTATACTTATACCTAACAACGCAATATACAACGAGCGGCTGGTCGGCATAAATATGGATTCCAAAACCACGATAAACTTTTTCTGACGGTGGTTCTTTGTCAGCGCTATGCAAGTATGGCTGTCCGACAGACGGAGTAATATTAAACTCGACTACATCATTGGGAATAGACTTCTTTTGGACTGTCCAGCCCTTGCCCGGTACATTGACGTATATGATAGTATTTGACGGTGTAGTAACATATAACTTAATATAATTATTGCCCCCAACATCGTCGCTACAAGGAGGTATTGTAATCCAAAAATCCTTGCCGACATTATTAGCGCCAAGCAACTTCGGAAGGTTCTTCTTAATCTGCTCTTCGTCGAATTGGGAAAACAAAGAACAGAACGAAAATACCAATGTTACCATAAAAATGGAAAGCTTTGTAATGTTGTGTTTCATAAATGCCTCACAAATGATTGAAAAATTCAAATCAATTTTATATTCAATAATTAATATAGACTAATTTAAAAAAAAATATTTCTTTTTCGTAAAAATATTATTTTTCTGTAAAAAGGATTTTAAAGGCATATTTTTTGTTCTTTCAAACGTCTATACTTTTTTTTATTTATAACTGAGATTATGCCCGAAAACGAGATATACTGGGAAATTGCCGGCCTGCAAACAGAACAGCGCAATCCGGCAAGCGAATCCATAGACCTGGCGTCGACAAGGGGTATCCTTGAAATAATCAATAGCCAGGACTCACTTGTCCCTGCTGCAGTAGCCTCAGAAATTGAAAACATTGAGATTGCTGTCGATAATATTGTAGAAAGGTTCAGACGCGGCGGCAGGCTATTCTATGCAGGAGCCGGCACCAGCGGCAGGCTCGGTATTGTCGATGCATCGGAGTGCCCGCCGACATTCGGCACCGAACCATACCTGGTGCAGGGGATAATAGCCGGCGGCAGGGAGGCTGTTTTCAAAGCGCAGGAAGGCGCCGAGGACTCGCCGGATTTGGGAGCCGCCGAAATAGCAGGCAGGAATATATCAGATAAAGATGTTGTATGCGGCATTGCTGCTTCGGGCAGGACGCCTTTTGTAAAGGGAGCACTCGATCAAGCTCATAATTCAGGGGCTTACTGCATTCTCGTTTGTACAGTGCCAAGGGAGAAAGCAATCGAACTGGGTGTCTATGCCGACGTTTATATCTGCCCCGACGTCGGGCCCGAAGTAATTACAGGCTCTACCAGGATGAAATCGGGCACTGCACAAAAATTAGTACTCAATATGCTGACAACGGCTTCTATGATCAGGCTGGGCAAGACTTTCGGGAATATTATGGTTGACCTCCAGCAGACAAACCGAAAGCTCGAAGAGCGGTCGCGCAGGATATTAATGACTCTATGCGGAATTACGTATGACGAAGCCGAAAAATACCTGCAAGAATCCGGCGGCCATGTTAAAACTGCTCTTGTTATGATTCTTGGCGGCGCACGCAGGGATGAAGCACAAGAACTACTGGCCAAGGCAGACGGTTTTGTACGCAAAGCAATTATTTCAGGCAGAGGCAAGTAATTTTAATTTGCATACTTTGTACTATTGTCATAAATTGCCAAATTCGATAATGTGTATAATTATTTATGTTGCGAGGCAAAATAATGTTGAAAAGAAGTGTAACAATAGTAATGGTTCTGATAGCTTTTTTCGGTGTGGTTAAAGTTTACGCGCAGGAAGAAAGCTACAATAAACAGGCATATAATTCAATCCTGAGCGGCGATTATGCCAAGGCTGCAGAAATGTACACCAAGGCAATAGAGAACAATCCTAATTTTGCCCCGTCACTATATGGCAGGGGGCTGGCTTATTCGCATATGGGAAAGTATGCCGAAGCAAATACTGACCTGACAAAAGCATTAGAAATTGATAAATTCTACCATGAAGCATATTTTGCCAGGGGTATCAATTACTCGAAAATGGGCGACAGCCAGGGCGCATTAAACGATTTCAACAAAGCACTCGATATCAAGCCGGATAAAGCAGAATATTATTATGCCCGGGGTATGGTAAATCACCTTTTGAAGAATCTGGATAAAGCTTTTGCCGACTACAACAAATCCATCGAAATCGATCCCGCCTACGGGCCGGCATATTACGGCCGTGGTGTCGTAAACCAGCTTCAGGAAAGAAAAAGCGCCGCTATAAAAGACTACGACAGATACCTGGAGCTTAACGGCAACAGGGACAACCTGGAAGCCGAAGCAAAAAGGCTGAAAAAAGAACTGCTCGAGGATGAAGATTGATAATTATTAGTACGGATTAACAACCTGCTATTTAATGTTTTTACGGGAGGTAATTAATGCAATGGAAATATAAATCACTTTTTTCCCTGATTCTAGTTTTATTTTTTGCTTACGGCTGCAGCGACAGTGACCCTGCAGGGCCGACTAGCGCTTATTCTGCTATCGAACAAAGAGCTTTCGAACTAATAAATAATTACAGGGTTGGCAAAGGGCTTCAAAAAATGGAATGGAGCGATGCAATAGCTGAAGAATGCCGGCAGCATAGCAAAAACATGGCCAACGGTACGGTTGCATTCGGTCATTTGGGCATCGAGGACAGAGTGAAGCGTTTGCGTTCAAAAATTGAATGGATAAAATCTGCAGAAAATGTTGCATATAACTTTGGATTCGAAGACCCTGCGCAAAAAGCAGTCGAAGACTGGATTGCAAGCGAAAGCCACAGGATAAATATCGAAACTGCGAGTTTCAATTTATCAGGTATGGGAGTGGAAAAAGCTGCCGACGGCAAGTATTATTTTACACAGATATTCCTGCAGAAAAAATAGCCTTTTAAATTAAGTTTTGGTAAATATTACTAAAATTCGATAATCAATTGCGGGGCAGGCTCACGTCCGCCGCGCTCTTTTTCGATAAATTCCCTGATTGCAGGTTTCATATACAAGCCTGCAGATTCTCTTTCGGCAATGGTGCGTGCAATAATTGCCGAAATAGTTTCTATCGGCTGCGATTTATTCAGCAGTAGCACTTCTTCGTCGTTCACAATACAGTAACCGCTGCGGAAATTACCGCTTTCTTTCCTGATTTTTATTCCCAGCTTGCCGGCCGTATCCAGCAGCCCGGAGTATATCTCCTTAACATCCATAAATTCTTTTTTGTGAAATAAAAAAATACCTCTTTATGCTGCCTGCATCGTTCTCTTTACACTGCATACGAGAACACTGTCAGTACCGGATTCAAAATTACAAAAAATCTGTTTTGCTATAGAAAAAAGTTTTCAACATTTTTTTCTGTCAGGGCAGTGCCCAATAAAAAAGCCCCCGTATAGAAACAGAGGCTCATTAATTGCAAACTTTAAATTTTAATCATTTAGTTTCTTAATTGTCATTTCTACTTTATCAATAGGATTCTCGCGGTTTTCTTTTGGGACATTGACGATATAATCGGCTACTTCCATGCCCTCGATTACTTTACCGAAAACAGTATATTGACCATCGAGCTGGGGGGTATCTTTAACCATAATAAAGAACTGAGAGGTAGCGCTGTTGATATCGTTGCCTTTGCGTGCTGTCGAAAGTATGCCCCTGGCATGTGTTATATCGCTGAACTCTGCCGGAACGGTCTTTTGGGATGGATCGCCTGTTCCCCAGGTATTTTTTGGTTTATTTTTCGAATTGGGGTCGCCTCCCTGAATCATAAATCCTGGTATTACCCTGTGGAATGCTGTACCGTCGTAGAACCCTGCTGCCACCAGGCTGTCGAAATTTGCGCAATGTTTTGGGGCAACATCGGGGAATAATTCAAGAGTAATCGTTCCTACCTGTTTGCCCTGGTGAGTTACCGAAATGACATATCTCGGCCCCTTTTTAGTTTCACTCATTTTATCTCCGCCATAAAAAGCTGTTGAACAATAAAGCAATGAAAAAAAGATTACTGCCGATAGTAAAGTAAAAACACCTTTATTCATAGCCTCTCCAATAATTAATAAAATTAACTTGGATGTTAACGATTACATAATAAAAAAATTACAACAAACTGTGGCACACAACATAATACGCACTTGATGGAGTGGATTCGGGCGCAGGCATTTAATCCAAAAAAATTGCCTTTGTGCAGGCTCGCTGTCCTGTGTGCGGATTAATGAACGCGGCAAGTAGGATGGTTATCGGTAAAATTTACGATACAGGCCATTAATGCCCCGCCGAACCAAACTCCGGGGCATCATTTAAAAATATTCCGTTAAACGAAGCAATCTTCAGGGAATCATACCCACAATGTGGGATTGACCCATCTATACAAAACCACAATGAACCAATTTTTTAATTGTTGCATATATGCCTGAATTTTGCTTTCAGTAAATTATACCTTTTTAAATATTCTTCTTTCATGTTTTTCAATTGCATTATCTTTGTGCTGAATTCTTTTTCCTGTGCCCTAAGCTGCATTATGATACCGTTGTGGCTGTAGTTTTCGCCAAGCAAAGCCCAGCCCTCTGCTTTCAATAAATAACCGTTACGGAACAGGTTCCATTTCCCGAAACACATCAACGGATTCAAAGCTGCTTGGTTTTGCTTTGCAAACGAATTGCAAGCTGATGCATACGTTGAGCTTTCTTTTTCGAACCTTTTCTCCCATTTATCTAACGAATCAATACTCGCCCTGAAACTAAACAGCATATTATTATGTTTTTCAATCAAAATATTGATATTGTCTATTTCAGTATTTATGCTGTCGAGCGGATGGTATAGCAGCAATAGTTTTTCGTTTACAACTACTGCCGAAGTAATGGTATCGATATCTGAATTATCTAATCCCTGTAATTCCTTCCGGTTTTTTCCTTCCAATTCATTAACTTGGCCTCCCGCCGTGGCTTCGCCATATTCAAGCAGAGATTCGTAGTCTATATTGCCAAGGTAATTCAGGAATTTTTCTCCGTATTTATCCAATAGGCTGTCCAGATAATAAAGCCTTGCAGTTTCGGCATCGAGCATTTCGGAGAATTCTGCAATTCTAAAGCATTCCTCCAGAAAAGAGTATGTTTCGGCCAGCAGGCTGTCATTCATGGAACTGAATTTCAGGTAATCCCTGAATTCTCTGTTTTCTATAGGCCCGCCGTATGTTTTCGCATCAGTTACATTACCAGGCTCACATCGCCTTATGTTTTGCTGAGCCCAAAGTGTTAGCCTCGTGTCTTTGTCCATTTCATTCAGCGCTGTAAACAGGTCTTTGCCCCGTATAAACTTTTTCTTATACTCCGACCTGAAATTTTCTACAAGGCTGTCCATTCTTTTTATATCCTTCATATATTCCTTTCGCAAAGCTATCAATCCTTCGATTGAATCAGGTTCGGGAGGCGTTGTAATTTCCGGTATTTTATAGTAC
>DAINRZ010000151.1:0-7671 GCA_036741575.1 Kapaibacterium sp. (SeqCode) | reverse complement strand
GTAGGATTAGCATTCAGGATTTTGGATTAGCACACCAGGGGAGAGTGAAATTATGGAAAACTCTAGTGATTTATTGGCAACCAAAGAATTACCATACCGGTTAATAATAAAATGTATGTTTTTATCTATATTACTGCTCGCCTTTGCCATGCCTGCCAAATCTCAATTGAAAGTCTTCTACGATGATAATGGGAAAAGCTTCGAGGCTACCGGATATGTTTTGAGCGACGAAGACAGGTTCGTTAAAATCAGGGACGATACAGGGGCAGAATTATCTATACCAAGAATATTTATTACAAAACGGATAAAGTTAAAAACAAGGTTTTCTACAATTGAAGGAAATGAGTATTCCCGTCATGTTTACAAAATAGATTCAAGTTATTTCTACCTGAAACCCGAAAAGAACCTTAGCCCTAAATGCAGCCTTAGCGATATTGCCTATTCAGAAATCATCGACGGGTATAACTCGGACTATATGTCCTTTGGGCTAACATTAGGCCCGCCGTCGATTATTAATGTCGTGTGCAGTTACCAGACTGATTTTTTGTTGAATTTCGGCGTTCAGGGAGGCTATGGTTACAATTCGGCGGGCGGATTGTTTTTTTGCGGGATTAACCTGGGCAGGTCTTATGTTTTTGAACAGAATATTGCTGCCTGTGGCGGTTATTCAGGCAGCCCCGGTTTTGCTGCCGACAATCCCAAACCTGAGTTCTTTGCAGGATTTATGTATTATATTAATATATATAATTTTTTCGTAGAAATAGGTTATGCCTATAGCGGTAAATCAAAACAAATGCTGCTTTTTCAGGTTGGCCTTGTTTACCGTGTATTTGGTTTATATTAATGGGAGGATTATGAAATATTTTGCATTTTTTATTATTATACTATTCTTGTCTCCTGCTGTCAGTACGTACTCTCAGGTAAGGATAGTCACCTTCGGTGGAGACGAGTATTATGGTATTGTAACCGATGAGGATTCGGAGTCTGTCACTATCCTGAAAAAGGACGGTTTCAGGCAGGTTGTTCAATTGAAAGAGATAACCCTGCTGAAAGAAACCGATGCTAATATTATAACAAAGGACAGCTTGTCGTATAAAGTACATATATACTTTATCGACAATGACTCTGTGTATTACGACATTGGTAAAAACAAAGCTCAAAGGAGTATTCCCCGTTCGAAAGTCCTGGAAATAAATTATTACTCCGGCGAAGAATCGGGGCAGATCGAGGGCTTAAATGAGGTAAAGCCATCGGTGAACAATAACGGCGAAGGCAAAAATTTACCGGCAATTTCTGAGCAGATTGTTGGCTCTTACTGGATGTACGGCCTTACCGTCCTATGCCCCGGAGGTATCAACCTGCTGTTGGGGAAGCAATCGGATAACGGGTTCGGGTGGAGGCTGCAAGGGGGACTCAGCCCGGACATGAAAGATTACTTAATTTATGGCGCTCAGTGGAACTTTATGTATAATCTGAAGAAAACAAAAGATGTAGAGCACAACCTTTCCGTTGGTCTGGGAATTACTACTTTTGAATTTGAAAAATTAGATTATAGATGGAAGTCTGAGCTTTTTTATACCGGATTTTTCTATGATGTAAACGTAAACGGCTTTTTTCTTGAAACCGGTATTGCCTTTGCAGAGGCTAATGTATCCAAACCTTTTATGTTTATCCAGCTTGGATACGTATTCAGGTAATAGTTAAGGATAAAACCTGATACCAACAGAGACATCGAGCGCCGAGCCGAAATCCGGCGATACGCCGATTAACGGCCCTGCCTCGGCAAAAATTTCAAGCGGTGTTCTGCGCGGGATAATATTCAATCCGAATATTGCCCTGATAGCCAGGCCTGTTCCTTCTTTCCTGTACCAAAAATCGTCGTCGTCATGTTTGCGGAACCAACCCCTGCCTTCGCCAAAGCCAATTACACCGCCGATGCCGGCATAGAGCTTGACAACCTGCGAGTTGAAAGCATCGAAATGCCAAAGGTATTCAGCGTTGATTCTCGGCGAGCCGAAGTATGAGCCGCCAATTGAAACTACCAGTGCATTTTCAGAGCTGAACCAGTATTTAATTGTGCCGCCTGTCGGGTCGCCTAATATTAGTCCAAAGCCGAAATCCCTGCCCATGGGGCCCTGGGCCAATGTATGATTTGAAATAAATACTATAGCAAATACCAAAAGAATAATAAATCTAATCTTCATAAAAGCATCCTGTTATTATTAAAATACATTCATTCTAAATTAATAAAAAATTAATAAATAAAAAAATATTGAATCCAAATGGTGGATTTGGTTCCCCGCCGCTGGTGCGGATATTTTATATTTATCCGAATTGAAACCACGTTGCTTGCTTTGGAGTAGTTCATTTTTAAATAATCAATTTAATTCTTAAGTTGCCTTTTTGAATTTTTATTTAGGTTAAGAACATTGAAAAAACTGGAAGAACTGCTCGGGGTAATAGACTATGAACTTCTATCCTGCATCGAAGATATAGCTATCGAATCGATAGAATACGACTCGCGCAAATGCAAGCCCGGCTCGCTTTTTGTAGCTATGAGGGGCACGGCAGCCGACGGGCACGAATTTATCGGCAAAGCAACCGAAAACGGGGCTGTTGCCGTTATCTGCGATAAACCGTTAAGTAATTCGATTGATAATAAAGATGTTACTTTCATTAAAACCAGGAATTCCCGTGCCGCACTTGCAAGGATTTCGCATAAATGGTACGATTATCCTACCAAAGATATAAAAGTTATAGGCGTTACCGGTACAAATGGCAAAACGACGATTACTTTCCTGCTTAAATCGATATTTGAAAATGCCGGAATAAAATCGGGAATAATCGGCACTACAGGGATATTTATCGGCAATGAGTTTATCCCATCGTCGCATACCACACCCGAATCTCTTGAGCTGGCCGGGTATTTTGCCAGGATGAGAGACTCGGGGGTAAAGGCAGCAGCCATAGAAGTATCCTCACATGCACTGCATCAGCACAGGGCCGATTGTATCCACTTCGATGCCGGTGTTTTTACAAACCTGACGCACGACCATCTGGATTACCATAAAACCATGCAGGAATACGTGGCAGCAAAGAAAATTCTCTTCGATATGCTTGGCTCAGAATCGTATGCCCTCTATTGCGACGAAAGCGAATGGCCGGCAAAACTACTGAAGGACTGTGTTGCAGTCAAATATTCAATAGGACGCAAGAGTACGAGCAATTTCAGGGTATTCAATGAAGTAATGGATATGCATAACTCGGTCTTTATGATTGAAACGCCCGATTTCGAAAATAATTTACCCGACATCGGCGGATTAGTAATGAAGTTTTCTACTAAACTTCCCGGCAGGTATAATATAGATAATGGCGCCTGCGCCATTGCAGCTGCTTCCGTAATCGGTATTCCGGCAGGTGTTATATATAAAGGGTTAGCAATATCCGGCGGCGCTCCGGGCAGGATGCAGAGAATTATGCTCAATACAGGCGCTGTGGGAATCGTAGATTATGCGCACACACCCGATGCACTCGAAAAAGCCCTGCTTGCCTGCAAGGATTTGCATAAGGCAGCTAATGCCGAAGAGAATAAGCTTATTTGCGTTTTTGGCTGCGGTGGCGACAGGGACAGGGCTAAACGGCCCGAAATGGGCAAAATTTCCTCGGAAATAGCAGATATCTCTGTTATTACCAGCGATAATCCGAGAACTGAGAATCCCGACACAATAATCGACGACATTTTTACGGGTATAGATACTGTCCATATCGGGAAGACTACAAGGCTGGCAGACAGGGCAAAAGCAATCGAATACGCCGTTTCTGTATCGGGCCCCGACGATATTGTCCTTGTGGCAGGCAAAGGCCACGAGGATTACCAGATACTGGGAACAGAAAAAATCCACTTCGACGATGCCGAGGAACTGTCGAAGTTTTCGATGCATTAGTCTTTTGCCATATCCTTAAGGCGCTTTTGCAGGCTCTTCAGGTGGGCAAGGTCGTGCGATAAATCCAAAAGATTTTTCCGGCAGCCGGGCGTTGCCTGAAGGTAGATATCGCTAAACCGCTTTCTGGCGGCATCGTCCCCCGATTCTGCCAGCGAAGCCAGCAAACCTGCCAATTGCACTGCCAATTCATCCGACTGGGCCCTGAGTTTTGCTTCGTTTTCCCTGCCCGATTCCCGCTTCAATGTTTGCTGCAGATTCCAGCATGCTGCCCCGTAGAAAATTATATCATTTACCAGTTCGCCGAGCCCGAAAGTAGCTCCTATTTCTAGAATGGTGGCAATATCGCTTCTTTTGCGAAGATTGCCCCCCGATGAGTAATCCAGAAATTCGAGAGCTTTATTTGTATCATCCGAAATCTTCATAAAAATAATATTTTTAAAATCCTGAATAAAGGCAAAAACGCATGAGCTGTTTGATTATTTACTCGATCTCACCAATTTGTAGCAGTCGACCGACTTGCCTGCTTTTATCCTGAGGACATACGCTTCCTGCTGGCTGTGTGTTAAATCCACCTTATAACCGTTGATGCCTGAAACCGCATATTCAGTATTTTTCGAAAGGATTTTTCCGGACATATCAAATAATTCGATTTCCACGTATCCGGGATTACTGCAATAATACCTGAGCAAACCGTTTTCAGTTACCGGGTTGGGCGAAACAGAAATGATTTTCACAATGTTATCTTCTCCGGTATCAACATCTTCGATTGTATCGATAATATCTGTGATATTGATGGTGGTATTGCTGCCTTCCCAGTCGAACTTTATAAATAATTTGCTTCTTGCAGTATCGTAATATGTGCATTTTTCATTTGCAACAAATGTCTCATAATTCTTGTAAGCTCTTAGATATTCGTTGTTTACAAAAACCATACCCGGCCTGAATGCAGGGCTGAATACTTCGAATACCAGCATTCTCTTTTGAGGAGCGCCGCTGTATGTGTATCCCTTTTTATCGACCAGAATATCTATTTTATCTTCCTTGGCCAATCCTGTAAATTCAATTAATTCATAGAGATTCTTTAAATAGGCTTCGGGGGTTTTACCATCGTCGTCATACATTGTAAATGTTGTCGAATCGTATTCCAAATCAGGGTAGTATTTTATTATCAGCGAATCGCCGTTGTAATTCTCGGTAGTCATCATTGGCGGGGCCGTAGGGATAAAACAGCCCGAGCGGACGAAAAGAGGAAGAATTTCAAGCGGTGCCTCGGCCTCGATTGTCTGGTTGCCCTTGTATTTTTCTCCGGTCCAGTAATTAATCCAATTGCCATCGGGCAAAATTACACTTCTTTTGAAAACAGCGCTATCGACAATTGGGGCAACGATAAAATTATCGCCCCAGAAGTATTGGTCGTTAATGTCAGACAATCGTTCGCTAAACGGATAGTCGAAGTTCATAGGAATTGCCAGGGGCCTGTTATAAGCGGAATTCTTCCAGACGAGGGTATAATTATAAGGTAGCAGGGTATAGCGTAGTTTAATGTAATCTCTTACTATGTGCTTAATGCTGTCAGGATAATAAATGGGCTCTACGGGAACCCATCCGATCATGTGAACACGCATAACAGGTTGAAATGCCGAAAACTCGAGCCAGCGGGCATAAAGCTCATTTCGGGGGATACTATCCCAGCAATAGAAACCGCCTGCATCGCTGTGCATATAGCTTACCCCCGACATACTCATACCAAGCATAACAGGTATTTGTGATTTCAAACCGGAGTAAGACCTGGATTCATCGCCGCACTGGGATATTGTGCCATATCTTTGCATGCCCGCCCAGCCTGCACGCGAGAGAATAAACGGGCGCTGGCTGCTGAACTCCTTTCTGTAATGTTCATATAATTTACCTATCCAAAGCATGGAGAATATATTATGAATATCGACTCCGAGGCCTAATTTATGACGGATAGAATAATTGTGGCATTCAGGCTCTCCCAGGTCGAGCCACCAACCGTCAATCCTTCCCTGTATCATTGCCTTATATTTTCCCCAAATCCAATCGAGGGCTTTTTCGTTAGTAAAATCCAGCAGGTACATTAAATCGCCCAGTATTGGTATCGATTCGATTTCCCCTGTGTCGTTGACAGGTATTAAATTGCTTTCTTTCACATACTTGAAATCTTTTGCATTCCTGGATATAAAGGGTTCGCTAATCAATATTGTCTTTATCCCCATTATATTAAGCGAATCCAGCATTTTCTGCGGCCGGGGGAACCTGGTTTTGCTCCATTCGAAATCGCCCATATTATCGAACCAGAAGAGGTCGTGCAAAACGGCATCGATTGGGAACCCTTCCTTTCTCATTCCATACATATTCATAAGTGTACTCTCCTGGTCCACGTAAGAAAACTTGGACATGAAAAAGCCTAATGCCCACCTGGGAATCAATGGTGCATTACCTGTTAGCCACAGATATTTGTCTAATATATCCTGATAGGAATTCCCGTTAATATAATAATACGAAAATTCGAGGTTGTAACTGTTGAATACGAACATCGAGTCGATTACAGTACCTGCATGAACCCACGAAAATGAGTGATTGTCATACAATATGCCGTACAAACGTGAAGAAGTAAAAAACGGGATACATGTATTCAGGTGGTTTTCGCCATACTTATAATCACATACATTTCTGTTAAACATCGGCAAATCATAGCCGTTTCTGTTGAGTGGAATTGCTCTCGACCCCGCGCCATAAAGCTTTTCTTCCTTGTGCAGCATAAGCCTTGTGCCCCTGTAACCCTGGTGCTTAAAGAAAGTGGCATAATCCTGCAATACAATGGTATCACCGCGATAATAATAAAACTTAATAGGATTTTTATCGATTTTCAGCTTAATATTCTTTGTACTAAACTCCAGCATATCAGGTTCCTCCGAAAAACTGACTTCGGGTTTCAGGCTAGCCCTTATTACGCTAAATGAAGTATCGGTTTCCCATTTGCCGTCGGCGTGTAGCAAAACTTTTATTATATCTTCGGTAAATGCCTGAATCGTAATATCGCAATAGTCGCTGTAGATTGTCAGCACATCGCCGTCAAAATTAAAACTCCTGCAAACAGGGTCCGAAAAAGTATCGACAGGCGTATGAGAATAAGTTTCTACACTGCAGCACATTAATAGCAGGGCTAAATAAATCATTCTATGCCGTAACATGGTCCTCCCGGATATAATCAAAAAATCGACAATTAGTTGGTAGCAACTATCAATATACCACAGTCGTTAAAATTGAATTAAATATTTTATCAATTTCTGCTTCGGAGGGTATTGGCTTTTCTTTTACATCCATTGTTATCAAAGTAATTTCGTAATAGTTGTAACTATCAGTAACGAGCACAGCCGTTTTTCCTATCCTGCCTCCCCCTAATACCATATCGTACAAACAGAATTTGCTGCCTCCGATTGTCGTTGTTTTCATTCTGCCTGCCAATTTTAAACCGGCTCCGGCTTTTGCCTGGTGCAACCCAAAGCTGAGTTTGCCTATGCCGGCAATGCCTTCCAGTTCGAATGCCTCGGCAGTGTTGTTGTCGCGGGGCAAACCGGTAAGCACCAGCCCAAGAGAATAATCAGGATTGACTGCCATAGCAATAATAGGGGAGGCGCTGTCGGGCGCTGCTTCCACAAAAAACCATTCCTCGGGAATAAAGGCAATTAAATCTCCCTGGTTC
>DAINRZ010000150.1:0-7733 GCA_036741575.1 Kapaibacterium sp. (SeqCode) | reverse complement strand
AACGGGCTTATTACCGGACCTGCAGGCTCGTCGGGCTCTCTTTTCAAAGTTGTTTCCAGAACGGCTGTTACAAAGAAAATTAATGCTGCAGAAATTGTAATATGTAAAACCATATTATCAGTCATAATTCCGCCAGTCTGAATTATATTAGTTACCGAAACCCCGAATGAAGCTATTGCCATAGCCAGCGGAAGATGAGTGTAACTCCATGTGATATTGCTGTAAACATTGGGTTTAGGGGGCCTCCTTGCAACGAAATCGAAATAAGTCCACCAAAATCCGAAACTTGCCGCAATAGCAAGAAATGCTATTACCAGCGCGTTTAATTCTGTTTTTTGCAGGCCTGCCAGCCCGTTTACAACACCGACAACCGATTCGCCAAGGACTATCAGCATTAACAGTCCGAACCTCTCAGGTAAACGCGATGAACTCAGCCTTGGCAATTTTGACTGTTCCCTGAGAGTAAACCACGGAGTTATCATATCGGTCACGAAAGCTATCCCCCACAGTATCAACCTGAGCGGAGGATCAACAAAAAGTGATACCGTTATGATAAGAAGCGAAATCGTAAAACCTGCAGTATATTTAACTCCCGTCGGCCTGAATTGTTTGTCGTGGACAGCAGCCCTCAGCCACAGGAACGTAATTATTCCCCGGGCGGCAAGGTAGGACAATCCCAATCCGAACGATGTTTTTCCCAGGCCGTCATGAATAGATACTGCCATGCCTGTGACCGGAAAGAGCAGCAGGAAATGGAATATTCTGTTTTCGAGCCCGTCGGATTCGAATCTTTCCAGGTAGTAAGTTGTACCGATCCAGGTCCACCAGACAGGCAGGAACATAAATATATAACCGAGAACCTTATCTTTATCTGGTTCGCCGATTAAAACATGAGCAAGCTGTGAAATAGTAACGACAAAGAATAAGTCGTAAAAAAGCTCGAGCCAGGAGACTTTCCTGTGCCTGCCTGAGTCTTCTTCCCGCCTGAGGGATGGTTTATACCAAATGTTTCGTATTTTCATATTTGTTTGTACATACAATTTAATTTTAAAAAAATTATATATTATTTTCAATCACTTTGCAGGCAGCCCCAATGTCTGAGGTAAGTTCAAGCGCTTTCTCCCTGCCAAGTAAATCTGAATATTTAACAAATAGGCTTTGCCATGCCTTTTCAATTAATGGCTGTAAATCTTCTCCCTTTTTCGTAGAAATAATGGTTACCAGCCTGCCCTTAGAAGACCTGTCAATGTACCCCAGGTAAACGAGTTTATCGAGCAGACGGGTAATTGTCGAAGGTTTCAGCTTCAGCATAGAGCTGAGTTCATTCGGATGAATACCCGGATTTTTGTTGACAAGCATAAGGACAAAGGCATAAGACGGACTTAGGCCGGTAATGGAGAATTCCTTTTCGGCCATCTCACCTATCAACCGGGCGAATTCGTTTGCCACGAAAAACAGGCAGCAATTCAAATTATTTTCATTTGCACAATTATTCAATTTCTAAACAATATTGTTTGTACATACAAATATTAAATCGTATAAACTTAGTTATTATTTTAGCCGAAAAAAGAAAATTTATTATTATTTTCATTCATTATGAAACATTATATTCTGGATACATATAATATATCTTCATTATTGGGCAGGGAAGGCTCTGCAAGCAGGGCAGTATATTATCTGGTCACTCTAATCAGGTACTATTCTTTAAAGCATCCTTCGTACACCATAAGCCTGGTGCTGGATGGAACTACACCCCAGGAGTTTATGCTTCCTCCTAATGCAAAAGTAATAGAGTCGGGTGTTAAAGCAAAAGCCGACGACATTATTAAAGATTTAATCGATACAGAGAAGAACAGGCCAAATTGTACGGTTGTATCGTCCGACCTGGAAGTGCACAGCTATGCCAGAATATTGGGATGCAAAGCCATGAAATCAGATGATTTCCTTGACAAGCTTCAGATAAACTACGCAGCTATGACCGGCAGCAAGCACGGCAGTTCCGAAAAACCGATAATAACGGCAGGCAAAGAAAAAAAGAAACTCATGGATGAATTCAGCCGGAAGCTCGATGACAGGGAATTTGCAGAGCGATATAAGGAAGTTACCCAGAGGGAAAGGGGCAGGCCTTTATCGGTTAACGATTTCAAAGAGGAGCCCCCGGTCCCCCGAAAGAAGAAGCAAAAGGCAAGAGAAGTGCTGCACATGGCAGATAAAAAGTTCTCGATGAGCGAAGAAGAAATGAAGGAACTGCTTAAGCTTTTCGGGGGAGATGAGAAATAAGGCTAATTGCGTATGTGGATTATTTCTCAATGAAATAGATTTCTTGATTGTTTTCGTTTAATAGTACTAAAATAATTCATGGAGAAAATTTGTGGTAAAGACGAAAGATACTGTTAAAATTTCAAGGCATACTTGGGATGAACTCTATGAAATTGATTATTTCCGTGAAGTTTTGGAAATAATTGAAGACAGGGAAAAAATAAGGAAAGCTAAAGAAAAAGCCGACGGTTTTGTTTCTTTTAGAGAATATCATAAAAGAAGAAAAAATGTATGAAATAATACTTCCAAAGAGTACACAAAAGGAATTTGACAGGCTCAGCAATATCAACTATTCAAGAATTGCTGATAAACTTTTTGAAATGGAAAACAACCCTAGGCCTATAGGTTGTATAAAACTGTCCGATTCAAATGATACCGAATCAGAGTCGGCACTTACAGGATATTATATGAAATTGACGATAAGAAAAAGATTATTACTATATATAAAATTGAACAAAGAAAAGATGTTTATAAAAGAAAGTAAATTTGACTGCGTAGAGATGCAAAGAAGCATCAGGCAAAGTATAATTCAGGAGGCAGGCAATGATTTCGATAAGTTAGCTGCCTATATTAAAAAGAAAGCCGGTGAAAGCAGCATTCACCAAAGGCTGTTGGAACTAAAGGGCATGAAACCGGCAAAGGATTGAAAACATTTCCGTTTATGTGGAATTGTATTAATTAAAGACCTTTTTTCTCGCTAGGCACAGCTCTATTTAATTATCCCGATTATGCCTTCATACTTTTTTACTAACCTAAGTTTACGTTTTGCAATGTCATAAGCAAAAAGCGCATTATTCTGTATTTGCCTGAATTCAATATTTTCTGCTTCAATAAACTCAGGGTCGCTTATAAAATAAACCGTATTACCTATCACTTCCGGGAAAGAGCCATAGTAAGGCGTTTCAATCCTTTTCTTTTTTGCCAAATCGACTACGACAATATATGTCAATTCGTTCCAGTTCCTTTCTTCGAATGCGGCATATTTACCGTCCGAGGAGAACTTCAGGCTGAACTGCTCCTTATGGTTGCCGTCATAGCGGGTACCCTTTTTCCCACTGTAAAAGTCCTTATCTCCGCCTTTGTAATCTGAATAGTATCTGTATTCGTGCTCATCGTATATGTTGTAGTGATACTTATCCCCGGAATAACCGATAACTTCTACAACATCCAGCCTGTAATATTCATCGAGCTCGATTGTTTTCAGCAAGCTTATCTTGCCGCCGGGAGTGAACTTACAAATATGCCGGTAATACATTGTATTTGAATCAGTTTCCATGTTTTCGGCCCGCAGGTAAAACAAAACATCATCTTTTACAGCCAGGCTGGGATTGTATCCTTCGAATTTAGCAACCTGCTTATTTTGAATGTAATCAAATAAATAAATATAATACAGGCTGTCAACAGGATTGAATTTCATATAAAAAGCGATATCCGAAGCCCTAAAAAAACCGCCTGTTTCAACGAAATCGGTATCGCCGTCAATTTGAATGGTATTATTTGCACTTAAATCATAAATAAAGCAACCTTTGCCGCCAAACAAAACAAGGCTGTCTTTGATGCATAGCGGCAGGTAATCCAGTTTGTCCGTTGAAAATAGGATTTTATCGCTGCCATAGCCGTCGGATTCGACGATCTTCTGGTTATTGCCGGTTATTTCCACAATGAAAAGCCTTTCTTTGGGGGCAGCTTGAAGGCCGGCAGCAATAATTATTATTAATATCACAAATATGGCTGTTTTTATCGAATAGTAATAATGGAGATAGCCTGCGTTCAGCGTATTTTGTTTAGTCATAATAGCCTTATTATAATTCATCAAATTTTAAAATATATATCATAATAAATTTCAAAATAAAGATAAAACAGGTACAAAAAAAGTTTATGCTGAATTTAATCTCAGGATTTGAATCTTGCTTTACAAATAGAAAATTTTTAATTGATTTTTCTGTAATTTCAGATTGAATCTTATATGAATTTATCGTATTTTTAATGTGCATTTGAAAAGTGGATCAAGTAAATAAATTAAAAACCCGAAGCAAGTATCGGGGTATTAAACCCACAATGTGGGATTGAAATAAATTATCGGGAGTTGTTATGCTTAAAAATATACCCATTCTGATTATGCTTATTGCGTGCACAGCAATTGCACAAATAAAAGTAAACACAATAGACCTGCTGAAGCATGCCGGCTACAGCCTTAATGCTTCCGGCCCGCATCTCGTTGTGGCCGACGAAGCCAGGAACAGGGTAATAACATCGAATACTCTGTCATCATCTGTTTCTGTTGTCGACTGCAAGAACGGCAAAGTGGCGAACATCCCCGTCGGTAAACGCGGATTCCAGCACCTGAAAGCTGAGGCTGTTACTATTAACAAAAGAAACGGCAATGTTTATATTATTGGCAATAAGTCTGTGTTTATTATCCTGCCGGACGCCGGAGCATCTTTTACAATTAATACTCCGTACCAGTTCGAATCTGTTGCAGTCGATGAATTGTCGGGTAATATTTTTCTCGCCGGCAGGGAATGTAAAGATATCGGTATAATCAGGCCAGGCGAAAATGAACTGGATTATATACCCTGGCTGCAAACAGAGGAGAAACTACTGAACATGAACCAAACACCACCCCCGCCCATCAGGAAAGTTATTGTCACCAACGATGCCTCGCAGGTACTTGTTGCCATCGACGGTTATACTTCTGCAATGTACCTTTTCGATGCAAGAACAGGCAAATTCCTGCGTTCAAGGGAATTGAAACTTACCTCCGGCGGTAGATGGCACAATGCAGGTTACAACCGCCAGACGCACTGCCTGTATTTGGTGACGGAAACTTCTAAGCGCAAAGTAATTGAAGCCGCAAAAATCGATGTCCTTGGCACATCGGACCAGATTGTCAAGCTGCCCGAATTGACAGAGGGTGTAGGTATGCGTTACAATGAAAAGCTCGACCAGGTTTATATACCTTACGACAACCACCAGTCGGTGCACTGCGTGGATTTTGCCAAAAACGGCGAAATTACAGATATTGCCATTCCCGATTACGGCAACGATGCCTCGGCCCTGGATATGAGAAACGATATGCTCTACATCGGCAGCTGGGCCAGGGGCGAAGTGTTTGTAATCGACCTGAAAACCAAGAAGTTCGTGAAAAATATAAAGAACCTGGGGATAATACCTCATATGTTTGCGATGGCTTTCAACGATTCCGACGGGATGCTGTATTTCCCAAAGGGCGCCTCGGCAGTCAACGGGGCTTTTGGCGCCTCGCTCGTTAAGTTGAATCCCCAAACAGAGAAGCAGTCAAAGATTTACCTTGGCTGGTCACCAATAGACCTAATTGAATTGAAGGAGAGAAACAGCTTTCTGGTGTTCAACAATGAAGACGAATTTGCCGAGGTGGGCTACAACGGCAAAGTATCTTTCAACAGGCTGCCGTATGAATTTCCAATTACGTCGTGTTATTCACCCGAAGGCAATATTTATCTGTCCTACGGGCCTCACCAGTCCTATTGGCCGGTAGTTTATATCTGGGGCGCCAAAAACGGCATATTAACCATAAACAAAGAAAACCTGGAGTATTACGACCGCCGAATCCCCCGGCAGGCAATGCAAATGATATCCGACAAAAAGGGCAGGCTCCTTATGGCGCAGAATAACTGGGGGCGCGAGGAACAGTTTATTGCCGTATTGAAAGACGAAGTGCGCAGCTGCGAAATAGGCGACAGGATAAAGATAAAAGATACTGTAGAGAGGGAAGTAACACAAAGAATAATGAAGTACGATGCAAAAGCCGGCAGGTACTATTTAGTGAAAACTGCGGAGGCCGACACTGCAAATGCAACCCTGTATATTATCGATGAAAAAAACGATTCTACGATTGCTATGGTTACCGTGGGTAACTACCCTACCGATCTTGCTTTCGACGATAATAACATTTTCGTGTGCAATTTCGGCTCCAATTCTGTTTCCATTATTAACAAAAATGATTTCACACAAAAGTTATTTGCATCGGGCAAAAACCCGCTTAAAATATGCATGAATGGAGGTAAAGGTTACGTTATAAACCACGCTGCCGGTTCATTGCAAATGTTTTGGGCAATGGACAATAGCTACAAATTGCCGGTCGGGGCGCTACCTGATAATATTATATCCTGGAAGGGCAGGCTGATAGTTACCGCTCACGGCAGCGAGCATTTCTACATCCTGGAATTCGACACCGAGAAAGAGAAGTTCAACACAATACTTAAAGTTGATTATCCCTATGGCGAAACATCCTTTGCGGGAGTCAACAATTCGTTCTATATGACCGGGCAGTTCGGCGATGCACTTTTTGAATTAAACAGGATGAAAACCGCAGCGGACGGCAAGCTATGGATAACCGATTTCCTATCGGGCAAATTGTTTGTTTTGGAATAAAAAGATTTGTTTTATCAAGTTATTCTTTATGAAAAATTTCTTACTCTGGCTTGGATGCTATTTTGGAAACCTGCTTTTCTTTATTCTTATAGATTATTTGGTATTCTACCTCGGCCTGATAAGTGAACCCACCGTAAAAGAGGACTTGCCTGTGGACATGATAGTTACATTGATATTCTCATTACAAACATATTTCTTTATACTTGAAATGAGGGAAAAGAAAGTTAAAATAATTAAAGGGAAATAACCGGAAATCAATATATTTGCATTAGCTGAAATAAAACACGTGTTATTTATGATAAATGACGAGGGAGTAATTATATGAAAACACTTATCCTTTTTTTTATGACGGTTCTGTATTCCGTATCTTACGGCCAGTGGGCCGAAATTAGCAACGGAATGTACGGTGCTGACGTTTACAAAATAGTAAAATATGGCGATTACTACGTTATTTCTACCAGTACCCCCGGCGGTACATACAAAATCAAGAATAATGAAGACTCGTGGGTGAAATCAAATAATTCCCTGCAGGATAAACGAATACGTTCATTTGCCGTTAAAGGAAACATTCTATTTGCAGGGACATATAACGACGGCATCTATGTAGCCGACAGCCCTGAGCTAAACTGGAGCAAAAGAGGCGCCGGAATTGATAGCAACAATATATACTGTATTGCCGTATCGGGTGAAAACATATATGCCGGTACTAACAATGGCCTATATGTTTCTGCCGATAATGGGTTCAATTGGTCGCATATCAGCAGCCTCGACAGAAAATATGTGCTCAATATTGCCTTCGATAACGGAAGGATTATTGTTGGAGCAGAAAATAAAATATTCACCGAAAGCGGATTACTTGTTTCTGCCGATTCCGGCAAAACCTGGGAAGTGAAGAATAACGGACTGTCGAATATGGAAACCATTAAAAAAGTAGTAGTCGATGGCATGAATATATATGCTATTTCGCAAGACTACAAATTATATGTTTCGGGCGATAAGGG
>DAINRZ010000149.1:0-7740 GCA_036741575.1 Kapaibacterium sp. (SeqCode) | reverse complement strand
CCGTGCGTCTCTACAATATACAAATATATCATATATCATATAACGAATAACAAATTATAATATTGTATTAATCTATTTATGCAAATATACAAAATTATAACTTGCATCTCCAAATATTAATTAATATATATTTTTTCTTTGTAACAAAAATGTAGAGGCCAACCCATGTGACAGCCAAATAAAATTATTAGCTGGAAGAAACTTTCGAACTTTTGAAAGTAATAATTAACCCTAAGGCTGATAAGCAATATTGAATATAATCTTTTACTTTGAGTAAAGCGATGAATTGCCGAGCTTATTATAATAACTCTTTATTCCCGGTTAATACTTTCTTTCCAATTAAATTGTATAATCTGTTGAAGTTGTCGGCTTCATAAATATCAATCCAGTTGAAAAACACAAATTTATCCAAAGCATATCTTTCTCTGTGTTTCGGGAAAATCCAAATACCTTGCTTTGCAGCAAGGGCGAAGCATTTTGATTGCAACCTAACAGCGTAAGTACGGGCTTGCATAAACGCGTCCTCTAATTCCTTACTTGTAGAAATACTGTATTTTGCTTCGAGAATTAATATTGCTCTTTCATCGCCTTTTTTTGTTTCAGTTAAAATGGCGTAATCAGGGTAATAATTATAATTCCTTCCCATCCTGATAGGAAACTGCCTGATGTAATCTTTGTCTTTCTTATATTCCAGTTTTTGCAGCAGGTACTCGACGAGTTCATTTTCAATGTCCCTTTCATTTTCAAGTGTTATTCCTTCAAGTTCAATAGTATTCTCTATTCTTGGTAAAACACTAATATCCTGGCCTTTTGCTTCCATCATTTTCAGTAGTTCTTCATATTCATGATACTTAATGCCAAATCCGTTAATGCCTTGCATATTTTTTCTTATTAAAGAATTCTCTGAAAATATAATATTTTTCTCGAGTTCTTTCTGAGAAATCTGAACCGTTTTTATTGGTTTGCAGATATAAATCATTTTATAATGAAGGAAAAATGGGTCGATAAAACCGTCGGTTTTCGCTCTCCATATCGAATGAATATAGCTTCTTGGTGTGAGGCAATACATTACTATTATATCGCCTCGCCTTGTATCGATATTCCCCTGCCAATAATGAACTGAATTATTATTACTATTATCAAGATTTTCAAAATCAACATCATTGTTTTTTCCACCCCCGCAAAACCATACTTTCGAAGGCTGAGGCAGTTCACTTTCGTTTTCTTCCAAAAAGTTAGGGGCAAAGTCATATAGAAATGCACATAATTCTTGTGGTGTTAATTCGTATTGAACGCGAAAATCGTAAAGCGATTTACATAACTCGAAATAATAGGAAACTCTTGCGGTTACGTCCTTTTTGGGAGGGAGTGGCGGCAGTGGAATATTAAATATAGTAAAAATTGTAGCAAGTTTGTTGAACTCTGAAAAATAATAATATGGTATGAAATATTCAGGATAACGCATATAAAACAATACTGAAAAATATTCTATAGAATTTCGTACATTTTCAAAAAAGTCAATGCCATCATCTTCTTTTGGATTGTATTTACCTGTTATGTCAATGCCTTTTGATATGAACTCGTTAAAAAATTCAGCCGCTTCTGAAATATCCTTCAGTTCTGTTTTCAGGTTATTCAATATGTATTGATATTTCTCTTTGTCTCCCGGGTATTTCTTGTCCAATTTACCGTACTGCTCATCCCCGCACAAGAAAAATATAAGGTCTAAAAGCTCATAGTCGGGATATTCCGAAAGAAAGATATCCAAATTCTCGGGATTATAATTATTAATTGAATTCTTGCCTGCCTTACTATTTTTGTATAGGCTCCAGATGTAACTGTTGAACTGCATATTTACCTCATAAATGACAATAGAAATTTAGAATATTTTAATATATATAAACCTTGCATTTTTGTGTTAAATTGCTTGACACATATTTACTACAAAACTAAGATAAATTATCAGAATCAGATTCCCAGTTTGCCGGATTATTCAGAATATATTGCCTTATTTCCAATAATGATTTATCTGAACGAATGATTTGTTCATAAAAATGACCTCCGCCATTCAAATTCTTTTAGTCCTGATAAATGAATTAATTTTGAAGATGTTGTCTTGAAAGCGCCGATTATCCCGGAGAGCGGTTTAATTCTTTGTAGTGACAGGTCGCGACCTGTCAATACTTCGCGGGCTTTCACTACTTCACTCTTTGTTACTGATTCATTTTGTAATATAATGATTCCATGTATGTGATTTGGCATTATAACAAATTCGTCAAGCTCTATATATGGATACTGATTTTTTAACCAAAGCCATCTCTCTTGAACAATTACTCCATAGCTACTCAGTAACATTTTTCCATTCAAAATATTACCCAGCCAATTTATTCTGTTCTTGGTACATGCCGTAATATAATACCAACCAGTATTTGAATAATCATACCCTTCTAATCTATTTCTTTTCCTTACTTTCATATGATCAACAAATAATAACATGCAAATTGTAGTGACAGGTCGCGACCTGTCACTACAACAGTATATGTTAAAGTATAATTCCTTTTCTTCACTCTACCAGCTTTTTGAAATCGGGGTCGTCCCAATAGGCTTTGAGTCCTATTTAGAATAATCAGTAGGAAATTCAAATAAAACAATATATAAAAGCTACTTTTTATTTTTTTTATATGATTGTTTGATCAATGAAATAAGGTAATCTATGTTATCTTCGTCACTTATCTGTAATTCATAATCTCCATTCCCCCAATGGCCAATGTTCGCAACATCTCTAGCCAAATTCATTGGATCATCTAGTTCACCTTTGAACATATTTATCCATAGTTTGAGCGATTTTTTTTGTATATGAATGTCTACAATATTTGAATTACTAACAAATGCAATGTAATACTTTGTAGGTTTAATATCAATTCCATCCAAATTGAGTATTATACTTTTAATAAGTTCATATAATTCAATTATCTCAGGTTGGGCTTTTTCTAAATGCTCTCTTTCTGTAAATACTTTTATTTCCTTGTTAACAGTTTCAATAATTTCTGTTTCTCTCGTAATTGTCTTTATACTTTCTGTTGCTCCGCTTGATTTTATATGATTATAACTGACTGTTTCGTTCTCATATCTAGTAATTTCCCACAATTCAATTGGTAAATCCTTGAAATTAATAGCTTCTCTTTGATATGTTGTAAAAGATGGTGCAACAAAAATCACTCTTGATTGCGTCCAGTCAATATCTGTTCTTTTAAGTGCAATATTTTTGTTTTCATTATATTCGAGAATAAAATCAGCCTTGTTATTTAGCAGTAATGACAAGTACGCATAACCTTGGTCAATTACACTGAAGTTTTTATCTCTTTTATATTCGATTATTACAAAAGAATTTGAGTTGTTATCGTATGCTAATGTATCTATTCTTAAATTATTTAATGAAAACTCTGACTTAACTAACTCTATTCCAAAAACCAATTTCAAATTTTCTTCAGTCAGTGTTTGTATTTCCTTTTCTAATTTAAATGCTTTTTCCTTTACTATTGTGAGATTTCCGTTTGTTATTCTAAAGTTTGCCATAGAAAGTCCTTATAATATTTCAATACTTTTTATAAAACTAACCAAATTATACAAATTCCACAAGTCTTAAATACCCATTATATTTTGAACTATCACATACCTCCTCACTCCATCATCTCCAGCTTTATCTCTAAGTAATTGTCGTTCCTGAATTTGTTCATGTAAGTGGCAGACATTTTATATACTTTTTCGAATATTACCTGCTCTGCTAATATGTTCTTGCCCCTTACCATTTGTTCCTTTACCGGTTCATCGTTTCGAATATAAGATGCGGTGAATGAAGGGTGAGCTTCGTAGCTTATATATAGGCCGTTGCCTTGCTTTTCGGGCGATTCGGCAAGCGCCGCCGGGTTGATGTAAACAGTGAAGTCCGCCATCTTAGGATTGGCATCCCTCAGCAGTTCCGGGCTTAGGCTAACCTTTTCACTTATTTCGAACACGTCTTTTTTCAGGCTCAGTGCTTCCCCGTTGAGCTGGATTGTCACACGGTATTTGGGCGAAATGAACTTCTCTTCGGGTTCCGGCTCAGGTTCGGGTATGGGTTCCGGTTCGGGTGGTTTACTGGATTTTTTCCTGAGAATAACGAACAGGATAATTGCGCCGATGACTATTGCAGGAATAATTATTAACCAAATTGAAAAACCTGTGGAATAAAATATGTTTTCACCAAAAGTGCCCTCCCATGCCACCGGGCTGCTGATGCCAAGCTGCGGAAGCTGGCCGGCATGTTCTGGAGCAAAAGTAATAACCACGCTCTCGATGGAGATTTTATGCGTCTCTGATAAAAGGCTGCTTAGCTGCTTTAAGTCATCATTAAACGGAATAATTATTTCGAAATCCGAACCCGGCATTATTTTGACACCTTCAATTTTCGCAGTACTGATGCCGTGTTCCTTTGTCGTTAACGATGCCGATTCTATCGCCGCAGGCAATTTCAGCCTGTTTGCCATTTTAATTACAAAGGAACTGCCGGAAGGCTCGATGGATTTAATATTGAAAGCCTGCCTGAAATTGCCGTTAACTGCCGGAGCAAGTTTTATTCGCAGCAAGTCTTCTTTTTTGTTTATGTACCATTCCACAAGCGAGTTAGCGTCGAACATAAACCTGATTACGTTCTTGCCGAAAATATCGGAAAAAGCGCTGAATTCGCGCCCGGCTTTGGGCGAAAGCGGCAGTTGAATGGCATGGACTTCAAGAGTTTTGCCGGCTTCCAGAATCATTTTCCTGTACTTGTCATTCAGGAAAGCAGTGTTCTCCTGCCATTTGCTGCCTGCCGGCGGTGAATTGACAAAATCGGTAAAGAAAAACGCAAACTTTAATTCATTTTTCGACCCCATGCTCAATTCATCAATAGCCGCATCCACTGCCCTGAAAAGGTCGGTAGAGCTGCCTGCAGGTTCGGGCAGGGCATTGATTTCAGCAATCAAATCCTGCCTGGCCTTCTCGCTCAGGGAGCGCGGTATAATAATCTGCCTTGCCGAGGAATCGAATCCCCAAACAGATACATAATCGCCATCGGGTATTGTGCCGATAAACTTAGTGAGGGCCGATTTCACCTCGGGCCAAAACTTAGCCATCGATGCCGATATGTCGAGCATAATTACAAAATCACTCCTGATAGACCCGACAGGGTAGTATTTTAATAAGTCGGAGAAATCCCCGGTTCTTTCGGTTGCCTTGATGTTAGTGCATAAAAGGGCTGCAAAAGCAATGAGAAAAAGTCTTTTAAAAATCATTAATCACCAATTATTTGTGTATTTTCAAAAGAATGTAACTTAATAATGAAAAATCGTTCATGCAAGAAATTTCAAATAATGCGCCATAAATTTACGGATTGCGGATTCGATTCTTTTTCTATCAAATTCTTTTTTTTGGCTTTTTACTTTTTTAATTAATTTTGCAGGGGTATATTGGATTTTTGATAAATATCTGATATTAATGAAAATATATTTTGAACTGATTCCATTGGATTAAATTAATTAAAATAGATTTTATTAAAATTTAGGAGTAAAAACATTGTACGGCAAAATGAAAGATTTTCTGGCAGAGGAATTGGAGAAATTACACGAGCAAAAGCTTTATAAACACGAGAGAATCATCGAGAGCCCACAGGGCGCCGAAATAACGGTCAAAGGCAAGAAAGTATTGAATTTCTGTGCTAATAATTATCTGGGTTTGTCATCGCACCCCGAACTTATAAAAGCCGCCCACGAAGGTATCGACAGCCGCGGCTACGGCCTTTCGTCGGTCAGGTTTATTTGCGGCACACAGGACAGGCACAAAGTACTCGAGCAAAAAGTATCGCAGTTCTTAGGCACCGAAGACACAATCCTGTTTTCGTCCTGCTTCGACGCTAACGGCGCCGTATTCGAGCCATTGCTCGGCGAAAACGACGCCATAATAACCGATGCGCTCAATCATGCCTCGATAATAGACGGTATCAGGCTGTGCAAAGCCCAGCGCTGGATATACAACCACGGGAATATGTCCGATACCGAGGAACCGGACCCCTCGACCGGCAAGACGCTCAAAGGCCTTGAGCGCTGCCTTAAAGAAGCCGACGCCGCCGGCTGCAGGTTCAAAATGGTTGCCACCGACGGATGTTTCTCGATGGACGGCGATATTGCCAAACTAAATGAGATCTGCGATTTAGCCGAAAAGTATAATGCTCTCGTAATGATCGACGACAGCCATGCTTCCGGCTTTATGGGCAAGACAGGCAGGGGCACCCACGAGCATTTCGGCGTTATGGGCAGAATAGATGTCATTACCACAACTTTCGGCAAGGCTCTTGGCGGGGCATCGGGCGGCTGTATTTCCGGCAGGAAGGAAATTATCGACTGGATGCGCAACAAAGCAAGGCCCTACCTGTTCTCGAACACAGTGCCTCCATCGACAGTCGAGGCTACGATTAAAGTAATGGATTTGCTTTCTGCTTCTACTGAATTACGCGACAAACTGGAAACTAATACCATGAAATTCCGCAAGGAAATGACCGAAGCAGGTTTCGATATTATTCCCGGCGTACACCCGATTGTGCCGATTATGTTCGGCAAATACGACAATTGCTCGCAGCTCGCAGTCGATTTTGCCAATGAAATGCTCGAAGAAGGCGTTTATGTTATCGCTTTCTCGTTCCCCGTGGTGCCCCGAGGCAAAGACAGAATAAGGGTGCAGCTTTCGGCAGGCCATTCGGCAGAGCAGGTCGGTTTTGCCATAAAGGCTTTTATTAAAGTAGGCAAAAAACTTGGGATGATTAAATAGATAATACGAATAATAATTTTTTATGATAAATCAACCTGATGGTTAACCGTCAGGTTGATTTAATTAATACAAAGTATAACAATAATAAAGTTGACTGTTTGATTTAACATGCTGAAGATATTCATATCGGCAGGCGAGCCTTCGGGCGACCTTCATGCAGCAAAGCTTATGAAGGAATTGAAGCTGCTGTATGCCGAGGTACAATTCTTTGGCCTGGGCGGCCCCAAAATGACTGAACAGGGCCTGAAGCCGATAGTGCCGTTAAGCGACATTTCCGTCGTTGGCTTCTGGGAAGTTGCCCGTAAGTACTCCTTTTTCAGAAACCTTTTGCAAAAATGTACGGATATACTAATCAGCGAAAAGATTGACTTGTTTATCCCGGTGGATTACCCCGGCTTTAATATGCTATTAGCCGCCAGGGCCAAGGCAGCGGGAATTAAAGCGGTCTATTATATTGCCCCGCAGCTATGGGCGTGGGGCGAATCGAGGGCGGGCAAACTTGCGCGCGCCGTCGATAAACTTCTGGTAGTATTTCCCTTCGAGAAAGAGTTCTTTTCCAAATATGGTATAGATACTGAGTTCGTTGGCCATCCGCTTCTCGATGAAAAGGAATTTTCGGTTGAAATTAAAAAATTTAACGATAGGGAAAAGCAGATACTGCTTATGCCCGGAAGCCGGCGCCAGGAAGTGAAACGACATTGTGGACTGCTCGAAAAAACCTTCCGGTATGCACCCTCTGTAATGCAAGAGTTTAATATTGTTATGGCTGTATCCGCTAACTTAGAGAATAAAATCATCGGTGAAATTAAAGAAAGGAATCCCGGATGGAATTATTCTTCAAATACAAGGGAACTGATTGCCGAATCGCTATGCGGAGTTATCAAAACAGGCACATCGACC
>DAINRZ010000148.1:0-7794 GCA_036741575.1 Kapaibacterium sp. (SeqCode) | reverse complement strand
TATGAGAGCAGGCAAAGAAAGAAGGGAAAGGCAAAGGCCAATCAGTATGCTGCCCGATATGAAAAATATATCGCCGGAATTCACTGGGATATTCCTTGTTATTGCGGTCGTATTTATTGTAATGCTTTACTGGAAACCGTTTTCGCAAGACAGCAGCACAAAATCGCCGCAAGAAACGGAAAGGGCAAACCAGAGCATGCCTGTGCCGCCCAAAGCGCCAACGGATACAGTCCTGATAAGGGAACCGGAAACAAAACGGGAAATTTTAGGCGAATTTCCTGCCGACTATCAGTCGGCCGAAATGAAACTCAAACAAACCAGGGATTATTGTAACGAAGCAGGAATAGCGCTCGACGAATATAAAAAAGGAAGCACACTAAAGACTGAATGGATGAGCGAGAGTAAAACAGGAGTGGCAGTCATGCTTTCAATCGAATACGATGCCGGCAAAAGCGTTATCGTTGCGTCGAAAATAGAAAAAAGGGCCGATGAGAACATCAGATCACGAATAGACAGCCGCGCCCTGTTCGAAAGAATCGCTGGCAGGATACTTCAAAGCGGCATTGCTCCCGGCAGCTAAAGCGCCCTAGTTTATTTCCTGCTCTTTTTTTTCTTTTTTTTGCACATTCCCAGGCAACCCTTGCCATGGCAAAATTTGCACCCGCTTTTTCCCTCTTTTTTCTTTTTATCACCCATTCCAGGCACCGGTGATTTGGGGTATATATCTTATAGTATTCAATTAGTTGCCATATGACGTCATGTTGATAAATATTAAATTATTGCCTAATGACGATAGAAAAGAAAAAAATTTGGTTTTCGTTTTACATATTGAAATAATTTAGTATTATCAATCGAAATATATATATTTGAGTTTTTTTAATTTCTGGGATAATCGATGAGGTTGTTTGTCGGTACATTTGTAAGGGGGGTGATTTCGGACAGTATATATGCCGAAATAAAAAAAGATTTCAATGGAATTGCCGCCGGTAAATGGGTAGAAAAAGGAAACATCCATTTCACTTATAAATTCCTGGGAGAAACAGACAAAGAAACCGCCGAACTTGTGCTTAGGGATTTGCAAAGCTTGCTGACAAACTATGATACGGAAATTGTAATAAAAGGGCTGGATGCTTTCCCCAATCCAAACAGGCCAAGGGTGCTTTTTGCCGGGATAATGAAAAACAAAGTGCTTTCGGACCTGAATTTCAGAATTGAAAGAAAAACTTTCGAATTGGGTTTCGATCCCGAAGAGAAGAAATTTAATCCGCATATTACGCTAATGCGAATTAAAGAAGCCGATAAAAGCAGGTTTCGGGAAGTACTGGCAAAGTATAGATACGTGGAATTCGGCAGGATGTCAGGCTTCGGCATCTCGCTTATCGAAAGCAGGCTGTCTTCGGCCGGGCCTGAATACAAAGTAGTTGAATCGTTATGACATTGTTGAATCAGAAATTTCTTACGAAAAACCGGGCTTTGTTGAAGCTATTCAGGAAACAAACGCCTGCCTTCAAGTTAAGAGTAAAGTTTGCAAAATGGCTTATAAAAAAAAGCCGGGTTTACATACAAAGAGTAATATCAATGGCTTGCAGCAGGCAGTTCGACAATAAAACAAGCCCCCTTGCCTTTTTCGCTTTGGCATGCAATAGTGCCGTTCATTTCTTCGATAAGCCTTTTTACTATAGACAGGCCAAGCCCCGTCGATCCCTCGCCGTCTGTGGGCGAAGCCGATAGTTTTGCAAATTTATGGAACAGCCTGGATTTATCTTCCTCGGTAAGGCCCGGCCCTTCGTCTTTTATTTCTATTCTAACCGAGTGGGTGCCCTCTGCATTGATAACGGATTTCCTAATCCATATCTTTTTTTCGAAAGGAGAAAACTTTATGGCATTGGATATTAAATTGTCAAGCACCTGCTCCACTTTGTTTTCGTCAGCGTATGCCGTTATGCCTGATGTATAATCGGCAAGTATGGTAATCCGTTTTTTAGTGGCTTTATGTTCGTTTTCCCTGAGCACTTTTTTGATAATCCTGTCGATTTCAAAGTTCTTATATTCGAATATGATTTTGCCGTCCTCGATGGCATAAACGTCGAGCAAATTGTTAATTATTTTCATCATTCTAATGCCCGATGCCTTGATGTTTTGCGAAAAATCATTGATTTCTTCCTTCGACAGCTTGTCGATAAATCTGATTACAGCATCGTTCGAAACGATAATGCCGGTGAGCGGGTTTCTGAGGTCGTGGGCTGCAATGCCCAGCAACTCGTTTTTTTCATCGTTCAGCTTTTTTAGTTTTTCGTTTTGCTGCAATATCAGGTCTTTCGAAAGTTTCAGGTCTATGTGGGTTTTCACTCTAACGACAAGTTCCTCATTATTGAATGGTTTAATTATATAATCCACTCCTCCCAGCTGGAATCCTTTGATAATATCTTCGGCATCGCTGCGGGCCGTAAGAAATATAATGGGGACATTTTTCATTTTTTCAATTTGTTTGAATCTTCTGCATACTTCGAAACCGTTAATATCGGGCATCATAATATCGAGCAAAACAAGGTCGGGCGAGATTTTTTCAATCATTTTCAGCGCCATGGCGCCGTTATTAGCCATAGATATGTCATATCCTTGTTCCAGAAGTATGGAACCTAAGATTTTAACGTTTTCCATAATATCGTCAATTATAAAAATAAGAGGCTTTTTCCTGTTTGCATCCTTTTCGTCCATAGATATTACCCCCTTTCTAATGTAATTGGAAAAACATAAATTCTTAATAAAGTAATATAACAAATATTGAAAAAAACTATAAATTAATGTTAATTAATATTAAGCAGCTTTTCGATATGCGTTGATATTACAATGAATTTTAATTAGTCACGTTTTAGATTGCATTAACAATATAATTTACCATAGCTAAAAGTTTATATGAAAAGCATATTTTTTGCAGCCTTAGTATTAATTACGGCGATTAGCGCCTGCCGTGCGCAAACGGCGCCAGCCGGCACCAGGGACGTTGCCACCGGCCTGGATACGCCATGGGAAATTCTCTGGGGGCCTGATAATTATATCTGGATGACCGAAAGGTACGGCAGGATAAGCAGGATTAATCCCGAGACCGGCGAATTGATAGCGCTGGCAACATTAAACGATGTATTCGAGGATGGCGAGCGTGGCCTGATGGGCATGGCGCTGCATCCTGATTTCAGCGTCAATCCTTACGTTTATACGGTTTACACTTACAGGGACGGTAGCGGTAATACTTTAATCAGGATTATCAGGCTGACATTTACCGGCAGTTCCCTGGGCAGCCCTTCTGTGATAATGGATTCCATTAAAGGCTACTGGAATCATGATGGTTCCAGGCTGTGGATAGACGAAAGCCTGAAGCTTTGGGCAACTATAGGCGATGCAGCATCGCCAAATCTGGCTCAGCAGCTTGACAGCCGCAACGGGAAGATTCTTAGGATGAACCTGGACGGGAGCATCCCCGATGATAATCCCTTCCCTGGCAGCTACGTTTGGTCGATGGGACACCGCAACCCCCAGGGCCTGGTATTTGCCAACGGAAGGATATACAGTTCCGAGCACGGGCCCGATAAAGACGACGAAGTAAATATTATTGAAAAAGGCAGGAATTATGGATGGCCTAACGTAAACGGTTTTTGCGACCTGGAAAGCGAAAAACAGTTTTGCCAGGCGAATAATGTTGCCGAACCGATATATGCCTGGACCCCTACGCTTGCTGTCTGCGGACTTGATTATTATAGCCATGAAAAGTTTAGCGGCTGGACTAACGCTCTATTGATGGTTTCGCTGAAAGCAGGCAAACTGACTGTTATGAAACTGGATGAGACAGGTGACAAAGTGAAGAGTGTAGAAAATTACTTCAACGGCTCGCTGGGCCGCCTGCGGGACTTGTGCGTTTCGCCGGACGGCAGGGTATTCATTGCCACTTCCAACAAAGACGGCAGGGGAACACCCGGAACTCAGGACGACAGGATAATTGAATTACTGCCCCAGGCTTCTTCTACTAACGAGGATAACCAGGGCGGTATTAATTATCATATAAGCCCTTTGCCTGCAATAGATTATATAGACTTCTCGTTTGACGGATTAACAGAAAACCTGATACTTGAGATATATTCAATCCAGGGTGCTTTGGTATTTTCGTCGGCTATCCGGGCCGGGGCTAGGGATTATTCATGGGATTTAACAGGCAAAGGCGGCGAAAAGGTCGGCCCCGGAATCTATTTAGCCAGGATTCACAATAATGGTAATTTTATTCATAAGAGTATTATCGTAGGAAATTAAGAGTGGTTATACTAAATATTATGAAAAAAACTAACATGGTGACTTATTGTTCGAAAATTACTCACTTATACATGAATTATCCTGATGGTATTCCCGCCATTTATAACTTTCAGTAATTGCTGGCTGCACCAAATGCCCACAAGTATAAAAATTTACACCTAAAAAACCAAATCCTTTCCGAATCGGTATCTGAATATCATAAAAAGGCCATAAAAAGTAGAAATTTATTAAATTTTTGTTAATTTAGTAAATATCATGAAAATTCGGGATATGCTATGAAAAAAAATATACTGACAATTGTTTTAACTTTAATATTTACAGTTAATTGCTCGATTTCACAGACAATGCCGGATTTATTGCCAGCCCAAACAAAAGATACTGTCGGCAAAGTCTCCGGTGAGGCATTTGTCTTCAATAGCGATACGTTATTTGAACTCTACGAAAGAGCAGGTGCATTTTCCCCTAAGGACAGGGCCAAATCTATCCTGAAAAGACTTGAAGATATATCAGCAGAGCCGGACTTCGACCCGGATTCTCTTTATCTGGCGCAAACCGAAAACTCTGCCGATTTGATGTACGAAGATAAAGTAATTTTATCAGTGATGGGCAAGGATACTGTTTATACAGGAAAGTCAAGGGCTGAAACAGCGCAAAATTACCTCGGCCTGCTTAGGGAATCATTAAAAAGGCATCAAAAATCGAAAGAATTGCTGGTAATTCTCAAGGACATAGGTTTGTCGGCACTCCTGATAATTATAGCCTATTTTGTATTTAAGTATCTGGCCATGTTATTTAGTTTTTCCGTCAGATCAGTTCAAAACAGTAAAAGCAGGTTATTCAAGGGTATTTCACTAAAAAACCTCAGGTTGCTCAATCCCGATCAAATGCTTCTTATAACTATTTTATTTATAAGGGTAATTAAATTTTTCGTATATGCCCTTGTGTTCTATCTGGCTTTGCTCCTCCAGTTCAGCATCCTGCCCTGGACAAGGCATTTTGCTGGCAAACTGCTGGATTTTATCCTTAATCCGCTTAATATGATGATAGATTCATTCCTTGGCTACCTGCCCAACTTAATAACGATTATCGTTATATTCACGGTTACCAGGTATCTTGTCAGGTTTATCAGGTTCCTTTCCGTCTCAATTGAAAAGGGCGACTTGAATCTGTCGAGGTTTCATCCCGAATGGGCACAGCCTACGTTCTACATACTCAGGATTTTAGTCTATGCTTTGATGTTTGTTGCAATATTCCCATACCTCCCGGGCTCCAATTCACCGGTTTTTCAGGGTGTTTCTGCTTTTCTGGCTATCTTGTTCTCAATTAGTTCAGCCGGGTCATTGTCTAATATTATTGCCGGAATAGTGCTCATCTACATGCGTTCGTTCAAAGTAGGCGACCGGGTAAAAATCGGCGATGTTGCCGGCGATATAACTGGTAAATCGTTGTTGCTTACAAAAATCAGGACAATAAAAAACGAGGAGGTATCTATTCCGAATTCGCTGATCCTTGGGCAGCATACAATTAATTACAGCGCACTGGCATCCGAAGAAGGGCTGGTAATCCACACTTCTGTTACTATAGGATACGATATACCTTGGGAGTCTATTCACAAACTTTTAATCGAGGCGGCAGGTAGAACCGAGTTTATCGAGAAAGAACCAGTACCTTTCGTCCTGCAAAAATCATTGGACGATTTTTATGTTAATTATGAAATTAATGCATTTACGCGTGATGCAAACAAACAGGCATATATTTACTCCGAGTTGCACAAGAATATACAGGATGCATTCGGAGCAGCAGGAGTCGAGATTATGTCGCCGCATTACCATGCGTTGAGGGACGGCAATACTACTGCAATCCCCGAACAGAAATTAAACATGCCGAAAAAATCGTCGATTTTCAATATAAAAACCAAGCCTGGATGATATAATTTTATAATGATAAAAAATGGTGTGTCTTGAGCGGCAGTCAGTCAGTAGGCTGCTAAAAAAAATGTACCTCGATAATTTATTTTTCACCATAATCAGATTAAATAATGGGATAAGTAGAAAATTACTTGAAATACATGCATTAGACGTCAGTAAATTCGACGGGAAATAATTGGTTGACAGTCTCCTGATGTCATTCCAATGCAGTAATCCGGCATTTTTACTTTTTTTACTGCCAGCATTTATTGATTAATATAGTTTTATTCCCGAATCTCCAAAAGCTGCAAAAACAAGCTGCGAATAATTAAAATATTATAATTTTTTATTAATATTCATTAATTTAATAACATTGAATTTAGTTGGTATTATAATTGTTGTATAAAAACTGATATGAATTGTTAAAAAGCGGATTGCAGGGATGGAAAAGGCTAAATTGGTAATATACATAATTTTAGCTGCAGCAGTGGTTATAGTATGGTTTTTACTGCTTGGCGGGGGCAATTCGGTGACAAACGACAGCACACCGGTTTTATACAATGAAAAAACTCCTGCAGCCGGAATTGACAGCTATATAGACATTATCATATTTTCGTCTTTTTCGCCTATGGAATCGGAAAAATTATCGGGCGAAGTATTAAAATATGCAGGCAGGCGCAGCGCCGTTAGGATATTATCTGCCAACCACCTGACGGCGTCATACTCCGGCCAGGACCCCAAAAGCCTTGGTTTTTATCTGTCAACGGTGCTTACAAACACCGAAAAGGCCAATCTTGGCGATGTCTGCGGCCTGCTGGCATTGTCGTTCAAAGATTATCAGAATCGCGGAGACAGTATTGCCACCAGGGTTTTTCTCCTTGGTATGCTTCCCGAAGCAGTCACAAAGGATGATCCGGCACTTTACTGTATAAGCAGGCTCACTGGCGAAATGAAATCGTCTGAAAGGAAAAGCAATATTGAATACTTTACCTGCCTGCATTCCGAGGATACCGCCAACCCGCTCGATAAAGACCTTATCGGCCTGCTGGCGGGCAGTAATTATAATGTCAGTATAATAATGATTAACTGAGGGCACTATGATAAAAAAACTAATATTATCAGCATTTCTTGCTGCGGCGCTCGTATCATGCGGCTCGTCCGGCCCGGGCTCCGGCAGTGTTAGGATTATCGATACCGTCTATGTGGAAATTAACAACGACGGGCCTTTGCTTTTGCAATACCAGGGGGAGCAAAGCGGCGAACCGCAAACGAAAGAACAAATATTTTTCAATGAAATTGGCCAGGAAAAACAACTGAACCTTGGCGATAAAGTCCGTATTATTATTGACGGAATAAGCCCGCAGGAGGCCGATTTTAATTACAGTATCCACCCGAAAACTGGAGTGGTATCGATAAAATTAGTCGAAAAGGGGCTTATGCCCGAGGTAATAAAGTTCGACGATGTTTGCCAGATTTATGTTGTCGGCCAGGGCAAATTCCCAAAATTCGAGGTTACGGATACTTTGATTGGCAAGCAACAATTGATAATCACACCCGTGGTCAACGACGACTGCCAGATTATCGG
>DAINRZ010000147.1:0-7816 GCA_036741575.1 Kapaibacterium sp. (SeqCode) | reverse complement strand
TAATGTCGATACTTCCGATTTTAATGCTTTTGCCTGCCGGATTACTGCCGAAATTGATTCCCGTGATTGTTATGGTACTGCCTGCTTTAGCAGGCTGTGGCGATATACCCGAAATAACCGGTGGATCGGATACCAGATAATCAATTTCATTCGATATTGCATTCCTGAACTGAAATTTCAACTTTCCTGATTTTATACTTGCAGGTGCTTTTATCATTACAATACTCTTGTTTGAATAGTAATCCGGCGACGATTGTTCAATTACTTCGGCAGGCACACCTCCAAATGTAAATGAACCAGGGTACTTCGAGGGAAATAATGTGACATTGGTTGCCGTTAATTTAATCATTTCATTCGGGTAAAATACCGTGGGCTCTATTGATTCCAATACCGGCTGTCCGTCATGGATAAAAACTTGCCTGCTATTGCTAGTTTTCTCCCCAGCCCTAACCGCTATTCCATATGATAAACTTAATCCCTCCGGAATTATTAATTTTATACAAGTGTCCGACCAGAAAAGCACATCGGATGAAGCTACAATTTTCTTTGTTTCTTTCTTAATAATAAAAAGAATTTCTGAATTCATTTTACCATTGCCGAAATTTCTGCCGAAAATCTGGAATTCTTCGCCTTTCCATGCCTCTGAATCCATGATCGAATCGATTGAAATATCCTGCCTCAGGTAGTATTTCAAATTGTTGCATTTCTGGCCGTCAATCTCTATAGTCAATTGTCCGTCGCTCTTAATTTCGGGAACAATGACAATAATCGTGTCGTTACTCCAAAAGTTTATTGAATCTGACGCCATCTCTCCGAATAAAACTTTGCAGTTGGTAATTCTTGTATCTCCGAAACCATCGCCGGTTATTGTAATCTTTTCACCTGGCATTATTGAGTCGCGGCTAACGGCGGTTATACGATGGCTGGTATCAGCTGTCCCCTCTGGAGAATTCTCACATGAGAACAAAAGAATAATAAGAAATAATGGAATACAGCTAAAAATATCCTTTTTCATAGGGCATCTACTCCATAGTTAATAATGCACTAAATACACAACAAGTTAAATAATGTTTCAAAACTCCAGGCAATTTATATATAACTAATAATTAAGCTAAACTTACAGCAATAATAAATGTTTAGCTTTTTATAATATCTGTTTTTGCCCTTCGTACATTTTTAGCCTTGATTTTGCTGCCCATTCGTATAAAAATGAGGGGGCTATCCTGCCAAAGTATGATGCGAATGCCATTATACGCGGAAAATATATTCTTTCTTTTCCTTTCATTATCCCTCTGTATATTATTTTTGCCGCTTTGCCGGGCTCCATCAGAAATGGCATATAAAACTTATTCTTAGCGGTCATATCGGTGCGTACGAAACCGGGTTTTATAGTGGCAATTGTTATCCCTTTTGGCTTTAGCTCCACCCTGGCCGATTCGAGGATATAAGTCAGCGCCGTCTTGGATGCGCAATAGAATGAAGACCCGGGAAATCCGCGTGCGTCAGCCAGCGAACTGACACCTGCTATATAACCGTGTTTCTGCTCCAGCATTAATGGCAGCAAGGCTTCTATTCCTGCCGCTACAGAATAGACATTTGTGTCAACCTTCTCCTTTAGCTTGCCCAGGTCGAAATCGTATGCCCAGTTGAATCCGCTGACACCGGCATTCAGCACTGCGATATCCACACTGCCAAGCATTGATGCTGCTTTTATAAGGTCTTCTTTATGTTTATCGGCATTACTAACATCAGTCGTGATAAATACGGCTTTGCCCCCGTTTTCATTTATTAACCCGCACAATTCGGCCAGGCTTTGCCCGTTGCGTGCCATGATTGCCAGTTCATGCCCCCGGCTGCCGAATTCGAGAGCAAGCGCCCTGCCGATACCGCGCGAAGCCCCGGTTATTATTACTTTTTTGCTATTCTTTTGTTTCATAGTTTTTGTGTATTGTTGTCTATGTTAAGAAAAGGAATTTTTCTTGAAATATAAATCAAGCCAAGGCCTATCGAGCTGCCGAGAACAGCGCCGCCAAGTATATCGAGAGGGTAATGCACACCGCAGTAAATACGGGAAAACGAAACTGCCGCAGCAATAGAAAAATATACCCACATGTAGTGCCTGTAATAATAAGACAGCACTACAGCCCCGAAAAATGTATTGGCAGCATGTGAAGACGGGAACGATTTGCCGGCGCCGCAGGATACCAGCAGCCTGACGTCGGGCAAATCATGGCATGGCCTTATCCTGCCTGCCAGCTCCTTAATAACGGAACTGCTTAGCTGGTCGGCAGTTACAAGCCCAAGGATAAGCAATAAGCCTGCTATCCTGCCTGTGCGCCCGCCTTTCCAGAACAGCCAAACAAACAAGGTGATATATACCAGCACCCAATGCTTATTCTCGGTGATAAAAGGCATTATCCTGTCGAATAAGGAGTTGGCAATAACCCCGTTGAAAAAATAGAACAAAGTTGTATCGATATTAGTAATAAATTCCATAAAAAATTCAGATGTTTAAAACTTTTTATTGCTTTTTAGATTACAATTTAATAATTTTTCGTTATTAAATTAATAGAAAGCAGTAAGAGGAAAGAAGTGAAAATAAAGTTGAAATGTTGATAACTTTCAGAACGGAATTAACATAATATTTATTATTTTAATTTTGCTTTGTGAACGAGACTTTGAATATAAATATTCAAAGAATTCACACAGACGGTTGCAGCGGAAATTAATAAAAAATGAATAAATTATTGAAAAGGCGGTGATTTCTTTATGTCTGAAACAAAAAACGGCGGATTCATAGGGCTGGCATCATTAGGATTTATGCTGGCGCTGGGACTTGTTTTGGCATCGTTTATCATATCGGGTACGATAAAGAAAATCAAGCTGACAGACCAGAAAATCAGTGTCAAGGGATATGCCGAAAAGGATATTATTTCCGACCTTGGTATCTGGAGCGGCGAGTTTTCGGTGAGCTCTCTCGACCTTGTTTCTGGTTACAACAAACTGGAGCAGGACCTTAACGTTGTAGTTAAATACCTGGAATCAAAAGGCATAAAAAAGAGCGATATAAATATTTCGTCGGTGACGACTAACAGGAATTACAAGCTGAACGAGCAGGGCAATTATACCAATGAATTTATAGGCTATACCCTTACTCAGCTTATTACGGTCAGGCACAAAGACGTGAAACTGATAGCAGCAATATCAAACGAATCGACGAGCCTGATTAAGGAGGGTATCGAGTTTATGTCGAACCAGCCCTCATACTATTATACGAAGATTAATGACCTCAAGATAGAAATGTTGGGCGAAGCGGCAAAGGATGCCCGGATTAGGGCCGAACAGCTTGCAAAGAACAGCGGCGGCGAAGTCGGCGCGCTCGTTTCGGCAAGCCAGGGCGTGTTCCAGATTACATCGAAGAATTCTACGGAAGTTACTGACACAGGGATGTTTGATACCTCATCGATTGAAAAAACGATAAAAGCGGTCATAACTATAGACTATTCAATATATTAACAGTTGATTAGTCTCTGGTATTGAAATAATTACGGCCTTTTGGGCCGCATGGGTTTATCGCACTAAGTTAGAATATTAGTATTATATAATAAATAAGGTTATTGAATATGGAAATAAAAAGACGGTTTACTACAGCAGGTACAAGTGTCTATGACATGTTCGAATACAACGCGCGTTCGTCGGTGCTCAAAAATCCCGACGGTTCGGTTGTATTCAGTATGGACAATATCGAGGTGCCATCGCAGTGGTCGCAGATGGCTACAGATATTTTGGCACAAAAGTACTTCCGTAAAACCGAGGTACCTTTGTTTAACGAAAAAGGCAAACCTGTGCCCGACGAAAACGGCAACCAGAAAAAAGGCGCCGAAAATTCGCTGAAGCAGGTTGTGCACAGAATGGCCGGTGCATGGCGCCATTGGGGCAGCGAATACGGGTATTTCAACACAGACGCCGATGCTGACGCTTATTATGAGGAAATGGCTTATATGCTGCTCAACCAGATGGCCGCCCCCAATTCGCCGCAGTGGTTTAATACCGGATTGAGCTTTGCATATGGTATAAAAGGCTCGAAACAAGGCCATTATTTCGTGGACCCGAAAACAAAGGAAATGCGCCAATCCGAGGACGCTTATACGAGGCCGCAGCCTCACGCATGTTTCATACAATCGATAGACGATAACCTGATTGCCGAGAACGGGATTTTCGACCTTGCCAAGCGCGAGGCACGGATTTTCAAATACGGCAGCGGCACCGGTACTAATTTTTCCTCGCTTCGAGGCGAAAAAGAAAGGCTTTCGGGCGGCGGGGTGTCCTCGGGCCTGATGAGTTTCCTTAAAATTTTCGACCGTGCAGCCGGGGCAATTAAATCGGGCGGCACCACACGCCGGGCCGCCAAAATGGTGATAATTAACATCGACCATCCCGATATTGAAGAATTTATCGAATGGAAAGCAAGGGAAGAAGAGAAAGTTGCAGCATTAGTAACCGGCTCGCGCGTTAATTCCACATTCCTGAAGGCAATTGTTGACGAAGCTATCAAAAACGGTACTGACCGCAGGCTTAATAAAAAACTTAATTCGCTGATTCAGAAAGCTTTGCACAGAGGTATCCCGCTAAATTATATTACGCGTACTCTGGCGCTTATCGACCAGGGATTTACTTCGCTGGACTTCAGCACTTTCGATACTCATTACGAAGGCGATGCATACGTCACAGTAAGCGGCCAGAATTCCAACAATACTGTCCGCGTTACTTCGGAATTCATGCGGGCAGTGGAAAACAATCAACCCTGGGAGCTCAGGTGGCGAACACGCAAAGGCCTTGCCAGGACAGTTAATGCAAGGGACTTGTGGAATAAAATTAATATGGCTGCATGGAAATCGGCAGACCCCGGCCTGCAGTTCGATTCAACTATTAACGAATGGCACACCTGCCCCGCTTCGGGCAGGATTAACGCCAGCAACCCCTGCAGCGAGTATATGTTCCTCGACGATACTGCCTGCAACCTGGCAAGCCTCAACCTGATGAAATTCTACGACGAAAGGAACGGCAAATTCCTCGTCGATGATTATAAGCATGCTATCAGGCTGTGGACGATAACGCTCGAAATATCTGTGCTGATGGCACAGTTCCCCTCGAAAGTAATTGCCCAGAAAAGCTACGATTTCAGGACCCTGGGGCTTGGTTATGCTAATATCGGCACTCTGCTTATGGTTAACGGCATACCCTACGATTCACAGGAGGCGCTGGCGCTTACGGGTGCCATTACTTCAATTATGACCGGTGAGTCCTATGCCACATCTGCCGAAATGGCAAAAGAAACAGGTCCGTTTGCAGAATTCTATCCCAACCGCGAGAGCATGCTCCGCGTTATCCGCAACCACCGCAGGGCTGCTTATAGTGCACCGGCCGACGATTACGAAGGACTGACGATAACTCCTATGGGTATCGATCCCGATTTTTGCCCTGATTATCTTTTCGAAGCTTCCAAGCAAAGCTGGGACAGCGCATTAGATCTCGGCGAGAAATACGGCTACCGCAATGCGCAGGTAACTGTTATTGCACCAACAGGAACCATCGGGCTGGTTATGGACTGCGACACCACCGGAATTGAACCGGATTTTGCAGTAGTAAAATTTAAAAAGCTTGCAGGAGGCGGATACTTTAAAATTGTCAACCAATCCGTTCAAAAAGCCCTGCACAAGCTGGGCTATACAGACAGCCAGATTGAAGATATCGAGAAATACTCAAAAGGACACGGTACCCTGATTAACTGCCCTACTATTACCCATAAGGCATTGAAATCAAAAGGATTCACCGATGAGAAAATCCAGGCTGTTGAGCGCGAGCTCGATTATGTTTTCGATATAAAATTTGCATTTAATAAATGGTCGCTCGGAGAGGATTTCCTGAAGCAAATCGGATTTACTGAGGAAAAGCTGGCCGATCCGGCTCTCGATATTCTTGCCGATCTGGGATTTTCCAAAAAGGATATTGAAACCGCAAATGATTATGTCTGCGGTACTATGATGATAGAAGGTGCCCCTCACCTGCGCGACGAGCACCTGCCGGTTTTCGATACAGCCAGCAAGTGCGGCAGGAACGGCAGGCGTTTTATCCCGCACATGGCCCACGTCAGGATTATGGCGGCGGCACAGCCGTTCGTCTCGGGAGCAATTTCCAAGACTGTGAATATGCCCGAGTCTGCTACGGTAGATGAAATAGGAAATGTTTACATGGAATCGTGGAAGCTTATGCTGAAGGCGATAGCTATGTACAGGGACGGCTCGAAACTCTCGCAACCACTGAATACATCGAACTACGACGATCTCGACGAAATTGTCACGCTCGGCGACGAGAGTAATCTCGACGAATCACTTGGGCCGAAATATATGCAGGAACGTATTGTCGAGCGCGTTATCAGGCGCGCCGAAAGGGTCAAGCTGCCCAAGAAACGCCGCGGGTTTATTCGTGAAGCCTATGTGGGCGGCCACAAGGTATTCCTGAGGACAGGAGAATACGAGGACGGCTCGCTGGGCGAAATCTTTATAGATATGTACAAAGAAGGCGCTTCCTTCCGAGGGCTGCTGAACAGTTTTGCAATTCTTGTATCTAAGGCGCTGCAATACGGAGTGCCGCTCGAAGATATCGTAGAAACATTCACTTTCACCCGGTTCGACCCTGCCGGCGTAGTGCAGGGCCACGAAGCCATCAAGTCGTCCACTTCGATACTCGATTATGTTTTCAGGTCGATAGGTTATGATTACCTTGGCAGGCAGGATTTTGTACACGTGAAAGCCGTCGATGAACTGCCGCAGGAAGATAACGGCAGCAGGCTGGAAGCCGACGGCCCCTCGACTGCACAGCGTATCGAAGAGAAAAACGGTAACGGCAATGGCAACGGTACCGACAAAGAAAGGGAAGATGAATCCGACGACGAGTTCGTCGGAGCCGTAATCGGCGTTGACGGCAAGCCCCGCTCGATGGGCAATGATCCGATGTTTGGCGGAAACGGCAACACAAAAACAAAGATAAAAGCTGAATCCAAGCAACTGGGCTACACCGGCGAACAATGCGAAAATTGCGGCTCCATAAGGGTAAGGAGAAACGGCAGCTGTACTGTTTGCGAAGACTGCGGCAGCACGAGCGGCTGTTCATAAAAAAAAGAGGCTTTTTAATAGAACAGATAAGCCTTCCCGGGGCCCCAAACTCTGGGAAGGCTTACTCTTTTGTATTCAAAACATTTTCTGCTTATTCGTCGAATTTATCGGGAATATACATTACTCTTGCAAAGTTTTTTGAAATCAACTCATATTCTATAGGTATATTCCGGCATTTTTGATATTTCACTCTCCAAATTTCATTTTCCCGGTAGAATAGATTGCCTTTTTTTATGAATTTATGGTTTTTTTCGAAAACATGGTAAACATCATTCATTTCAAAATCTGATCGTAAATCACCTTCGAGGCACTTTTCTGAAAGCCATAATCTAATCTGAAAAGCATAAGGGGTAAAATTTGTGAACTGATAGTCGTAATAATTATAAAAAAACCGATGCGCCGCTTCCAAAAGGAAGTATTCTTCCTGAATCGGGGAAAGGGTCGAATGAATGGTGTTGTCTTTCGGTTACTGTCAGGGGGCTGTGAATAACAAGCCAGTGAATGAGATTCACAATTTGGCACAAACCTCCGCCAATGCCTGGCTTTACTTTACCGAAAGATAACTCCATACCCTTAAGATAGCCCTTTCTTTTCGAGGGGTAACCTACGAGTTTGTAAAAAGAAAATGTATCACCGGGATG
>DAINRZ010000146.1:0-7860 GCA_036741575.1 Kapaibacterium sp. (SeqCode) | reverse complement strand
CGGAAAAAAAACCTGAAAATTAGTCCCCTTACCGGGTATGCTTTCTACATCGATAAATCCGTTCATCAGTTCTACCGATTTCTTAGTAATACTCAGCCCCAGCCCGGTGCCTTCGAAATTCCTTCCATAGCCTTCGCTTGCCTGCCTGAATTCTTCGAATATTATTTCGAGTTTTTCTTTTGGAATGCCAATGCCGGTATCTTTAATATATAAATGAGCATATTGTTTGCCATAGAATTCGTGAAGCCTAAGCCCAACAATTATACCCCCAGAATCTGTATATTTTACAGCATTCTCGAGCAGGTTGGTCAAAACGCCGGCTACCAGCTCGGGATCGAGCCGGCAATAGACCGAGTCGTTATTAATCTGTATATCGAGAAATAAATTTTTTTGGTCTAAAATGTGTCTATAATTGTCCAGGGCGTTTTTTAGAAAATCAGAGATATTAAGGTTTATGAATTTAGGTTCGTACCTTTCAGCTTCCAGCTTAGTCAAATCTAAAATTTTATTAAGGGTTTTCAACAGCCTGTTGCCGCTCGAAAAAATCATGGATGATATTTCTTTGTGCTCAATATCGATTGCCTGGGATTCCAGCATTTTCGAGAAACCAATGATACCGTTCAGGGGAGTGCGCAATTCGTGACTTATACTCGAAAAGAACTGAGTCTTAGCATTATTGAGCATTTCTGTTTTTAACTTTGCCGACTGAAGTTCTTTTTCGATCTGCTTTGCGTGGCTTATGTCCGTAACACTATATAAAACTCTACGAAAATCTTCTGTATTTCTTGGGAATGTCAGGTTGATAAGTACGTCGATACGGTTACCTTTTAAGGTTCTATGATAGGTTTCGTAGGAATAATACTCCATTCCTTCGGCAATTGCAAAAACAATATTATGAAAATCTTTATAGTTTTCTTTTGGAATTATATGGTTAATATTTTCCAAAAGATGTTCTTTGCTTTCTGCTTCGTATAAGGTAACACTGTAGTTGTTTAGGTCGATGTTCCTGCATTTTTGGGCTGCTTCCATATAAAACTCAGGATGTTTACTAATGTATTCGCCAAAAGACAAGTATCTCTTTTTCGATTCGTCAATAGTTTTTTTGATAAAGTACAGGTCGATTTCCCACAGCCCTACTGCTACGGTTTCGAATATATACCTGTATCTTTCTTCGCTTTTAATAATCTCTTCAGTTGCAGCTTTTCTTTCGGATATATCTCTCACAATATCCATAACCATTCCCGGTGTACCGTCGCTATTATATATAACCGATGCACTGAATTCAGCATAAAAGGTAGTACCATCCTTCCTGACTACTTTGTGCTCCATCAAGGCCAAATAACCTTTTTGCATTAGAGTAGCGAAATCAGCGTACACCCTGTCCATCTCTTCGGGAACAATTAACTGCATCGATACTATGCCCACGAGCTCCTCGGCAGTATTGTAACCGAACATTTCTGCTTTTTTTGCATTGCAAAAAATTATCCTGCCGTCTAAATCAGTAATGGATATACCGTCCCGGGACGTTTCTATCAGGGTCCGGTATAATTCTTCGCTTTTTCTGAGTTTTTCCTCGGCTTCTTTTTTCTCGGTAATATCTTCTAAAACATATATGGCAAATGCTTTTTCACCAAGATAGAATATCTCGGCAGAAATCGATGTCAGGATTATTCTTCCGGATTTTGACTTAATCTCTGCTTCGTAATTATGAATTTTTCCTCTATTGGCTAATTCTGATATCCACTGATTTCTGTCAATCCTGGTATAAACTATGGTACTCCAAAGGTTGTCATATACCGAAGACTTATTAATAACATCATCCCTTGTATAACCGAACACTCGTGTAAATCCCTCGTTTATATCTACTATAACTCCATCATTCAATGTAACAATTCCCATCGCCAACGGATTTGCCTGAAACACATACGTAAACTTTTGTTCTGTATCTTTGATTTGATTGTAAGCTTTTTCTAATTCACTGGTGTCACTTACTACAGCCAGGGCATAGTTAATACCACTATGCTTCATGGGAGTAAGTGTAATAAACGAGTTGAATAATTCGCCGTCCGATTTCCTGTGAATCCAGTTAAATCTGACAGTATCGCCACTATGCACTTCAGCAAGGTATTTATTTCCTTTAACCACTGAACTAATACCGTCAGCCTGAGATTCCGGTGAAATATCGAACGGAGATTTACCCAATAAATCCTCAGGCGTGCATTTTAGTAATTCCAATGCCCTTTTGTTACAATCGATATACTTATCGTCCCGCATTATAAATATTGCATCTGCTACTGCATTAAACAAGGTCTCATAAAATAATTCGCTGTTTTCACTTTTGAATATTGTATTCATTCAAATTATTACATCTAATATAACAACTTTTTTATTATCAATTCATTAATCGGTAGTTTTCTCTCCTACTTAATGAGTAACATTCCGTGTTATAGCAGAAAACTAAATACAACATCAGTAATTCGTAAAATACAATTATAATGAAAAAGACATTACAAATGGAATTTAATAATTATATTTTCTCAAGCTAAAAGGGGCACTTGGGAATGTGTCTCCTTTATTAAAGAGCCGATATTAAGATTTCGAAAATTAGTTTACCCGATTAGGAATATTAAGCGAAGAGTATCGAGCGCTGTTTTAATCAAGAAATAAAGAAATTTTTTGTGTTATCGAAATATCAAATAATCATTATCATGCGAATCTTAGTTTATTGTATAAACGAACTCGCCGATAGGGCATGCAACAATCCCGGGAATATCATTTTCCCCGGGATTATTTATTGGCAACCAATAAGGTTTAAATGTTTAATTATGGCTGATTCTTGAAAAGGAAGAAATCTCCTGAGAGTTTAATCGCCGAACCAAAAACACCTATAGCATTATTTACGCTGTACTTCAAGGGATCGCTCTCATTATTCGAGAAATTGGAAGCCTGCATAAACCAGCGCAAGAAATTGTAGTCTCCTGCATAGATAGTAACAGTCTGCGGCCCAAACCACTTGAAAGCCAGCCAAACGGTGGGTGTCTTAGTATTAGCTATGAAGTTCCAGGATGGTATTTCCAGGTAATAGTCATTATTGTCCTTTGCAAAAGTGTTGTAAGCCCTGCGGTTTTTCTCATCGGGATTAGCAGGGGAGAGGTACTTTCCATATTCAAGTGTGTCATTGCATACAACGCTTAATATATAGAAATATGTATCCGGTACATTTGTCCACTCGAGTTCGAGCGAATCTACACCGGGTAATTTCAGGGTATCTTTCGGATAATAAAACTCTTTCTTGGGTGGCTTAACCCACTGAAGGCTGCCATTGGGAGTTGTTGTCATACCTGTGATCCGGGTTCCGTCCTTAAGAATTATCTCGAGTTCGTATATGCTGCCGGGCTTAACTTTTATTGAATTGTCTGGCAGGTAGTAACCTTTTGGTGTTGAATTGCTGTATGCCAGTTCGTATATACTGCCGTCGTTTTTAATCTTTACTGTTGCATCGCTAATCCATCCGGCATCGAGGTCGAAGGGTTTATCCAACGGCTGTGTTTCGAGCACTTTGATACCACTGATTGGTTCATCGACTATAAGGAACGCTTCCACATAAGTCTTCATAATATAATCGTTAGGAATATCATCCTCGCAGGAGCTAACAATAAAGCTGATAGTTACAAAAAAGAAAATTAGTTTCATAACACCTGAATTTATATATTTTTTCATTTTATCCTCACTAATTAAAATTTGACTTCAAAAGAAAATGTAGGTATAATCGGCAGCAGTTTAATGTCTGTAACAGTAGTGTTCAGGTCTGTTGTTTCGTAATACCTGAACAAAATGTCGCGCCTGGAATAGACATTGTAAATATCTAAAATCATTCTTGCAGGCAATCCGAAGAAATCAAATTTGTAGCCTGCACTTATGTTTAGCTGGTGCGAAGCAGGCAGGCGCAATCCATATTTTTCGGAAGGCACCATTATTCCTTTACCAAGGTTCGAGCCGGGCAATCCTGCCTGGTAGCGAGAAGTACCGCCAGTATAAGATTGGCCGGACTGAAATACGAACTGCATACCAAAATCCCAGTTTTCGTCCAATTCATATTGGCCAACTATCTTTAGGTCATGCCTGCGGTCGTATTTGGGCCTGAACTTCCTGCCCCCGTTAATACTGTCGAATTCTGCCTCCACCCAGCCAAGTGCATAACCAATCCAGCCTACGAACTTGCCGGCACGCTTCTGGAGAAATATTTCGCCGCCGTAAGCCGAGCCTTTACCCGAGAAGAAAACATCGGATACAGTGCTGCCCTCGAGATTACTCTGGTTCAATTCACTGATATTTTCCAGCTGCTTATAATATAAATCAATATTAAAGTCGAAATCTTTGAATGGTTTTGTTTCAAAACTAAGTATAAAATGGTAAGCTCGGCTTGGGTTTACAGTACTATCTGTAGGTAACCAAGTATCGAATAAAGAGAAATTCTCCAGGCCTGCAAGCCTCAGGTACTGATGGAACACACCACCCGAAGCCTTGACGGCAAAATCTTCGGTTACCTGCCAACGCAGGGCAACTCTTGGATCGAGCGAGTATATATCGCTAATTTCCCAATAATTACCTCTAAGCCCTAACTGCATCGAAATCAGGTCGGTAATTCTGTAATTGGCTTGGGCAAATATACTGTATGTCCAGTCTTTGGGCTTAATGTTCATCACGCCGCCTTCGTTAGTGCCTTCATCTGCTTTTTTGTCCTCGCCCGTAAAATCGGATTCATAGCTAAACAGGTACCTGATGATTTCGAAACCTGATTTGAATGTCCAGTCGTCTCCGGCAAACCATTCGATATTTCCTTTTAGGTTGTAGTCGGTAATTTTGTTTTCCACTTTTATTTTGTATCCCGATATATCCTGCTCGAAACCGCTCGTGTAGTTGCTCGAAGTGAAATTAAGCATAAAGAACAAATTGTCCGAAAGGATGCTGTTCCACCTTATCGAGCCTGAAGTATTTCCCACAAACATATTAAAGCCGATACCGGCAGCCGAATAGTCGAAGTCGTCACGGCTCATAAAGCCGCTTGCAAATACTTTATTGTTATCATCGATATTTTGTGATATCTTGGCGTTTAAGTCCCAGAAGCCGAAATCGGGTATGGGGCTTTCGGGGTCTTCTTCCATAAGGCCTTTAATCAGGTCGAAGTAAGTCCGCCGTCCGCCTATGAACCACGATCCATTGCCTATCGGCCCCTGCAGTGATAATTTCGATGAAATTAGCCCAAGCGCTGCGCCACCTTCAAATTCCTCGGAATTGCCGTCTTTTTGGGTTATATTGAGTACTGCCGACATCCTGCCTCCGTATTCTGCCGGATATCCGCCTTTAATCAGTTCTACGTCCTTTATTGCATCGGAATTAAATGTCGATATAAAGCCAAAAAGATGCGACGGATTGTAAACAGTAGAGCCGTCAAGCAGGATTAGGTTTTGGTCGGGCGAGCCACCGCGTATATATAAACCGCTGGATATTTGCGAAGATGCCAGCACACCTGGCAGCATCTGGAGCGACCTCATAACGTCCGATTCTCCGCCTATTCGTATTTCCTTAATCTGTTTTATCGGAATATTTACTTTGCTGACGCTAATCTGCCTCTGCTCGATTTCCCTCTGTGCCTCTACCGTTACTTCACCTGTGGATAGCTCAGTTTCGCTGATACTGTAGTCTTTCCTGAGCACTTCGCCGGCTTTGCAGGTTATTTTCTGCTCGACCGTATTGTAGCCTATCATTGAAATTACAATCGTCTGTTCACCTGGTTCTATACCGGTAATCGAGTAATAGCCGGCTTTATTTGTAAATGTCCCTTTCTTTGTGCCTTTAATCAATACTGTCGCACCCACCAAGGTCTCGCCGTTCTTTTTGTCCTTGATATAACCTGATACTGCTGCCGTAAACATATCAGGCGCCGGTGCCGGCACTATCGCAAACAGGCTTTCTGCCCCAGCCGTTAGCAGCAGGCCTGTTATAAGTGATAGTAATATCAGTAGCTTTCTACTCCTTGCCATAATCATACTCCGTTTTTAATTGTTAATCTTTGTTAAACCGAATGTGTCATTTACGATTCTGAAGTAGGATAGTTTCAAAAAAAGAAAGCAAGTCCATTTTAAAACGACAGTATGTCTATATATATCAAATTATTACAATGTAAATACACAATTCTGTTTTAGTAATCGGCAGCCACAATCTCCAGATATTTATGAATCTTGCTTGTATGGGCCAGGATTGTCAGTATGTTCTCGGCACAGGAATAGGAATAATACAATAGTTCCAATCCGTTGGCTGCTTCTGCTAAAGCCGCAATAGTAGCTGCTGCCCGGTTTTTCGGGCAGTTGACGGCAACAATTAATGTTGTATCCTCTGTCAGAGTGTAATTGCCGGAAGCAAAATCCATATCACGCAATTCCTCACTAATTAGCACGTTAGTGTTCAAATCGCTAAATAAACATGAAAAAAGTCCGCTCCCTGCCATGGCCGTTCCAATCGGCCATTTGGAGCTTACACAATAAAGGCCGCTTTTAACTACAACAAACTGCCTGCCGCACGATACTCCTTCGGAAGACACAACAGTTTTGTCCCCGCCGGGATCGAAAGCATTCCTGAACACCAGAATCAGGCGGTAAGCTGCCATAAGTTCAAGCATAGGCTCTATAAGCAGTTTAAGGCCGCTTTTTGCAGCAATATAGGCCTCATCGAGGCTTAGAGTGGCGATAGGGTTAGTGCTCTCCACCAATTTCGGATCGGCGCTGCGTATCCCACTTACGTCTGTCCAAAGCGTCAGTTCCATTGTCTGCAACAGGATGGCATAAACCATTGCGGTTAGGCTCGAGCTTTCTATGCCCATTGTTGTAATCTCGCCGTTTGTGTCCCTGGCCACAAATCCTTGTGTAATAGCCAGTTTGCAGTTTCCGAGCGCCGGTATAAGTTTTTCATGTATGTTTCTTCGGGTCCTGTCCAAGTCGGGTTTTGCCTGCCCAAAATTTGAATCGCTTTCAATTATATCAGTGGAATCAATGCTTACATGCTCGAAATTATTACAATTTAAGTAAGCGCCTGTTATTTCCAGTGCCAGCCGTTCGCCATAGCTCATCACCAGGTCCATCGTCCGGGGTGTAACTTCCCTTGTTATAAAGATGCCTCGCAGGTACTGTTTCAGCTCGTCCCGCAGCTTCGCTATCACCTGCCCGAGCTGATGACGGTGCGGCCCTTCGCTAATAAGCGCCATTGCAAAGTTCAGGTGAATCCTGATAATTCTTTCGAGAATAGAATAGGCCTCGCCCTCCAGCCCCTTTTCCGCTGCCCTGGCGGCCCGGCGTAGGTCGCGGGTTGCTGTGGAGAAGGCTGATATCACAAGAAGCACACGCTCGTCTCTGTGCATTTCCACAATCCTGAGCAGGGCTTCGAATCCGTCTTTATCGCGGAGGATGGCGCCCCCGAATTTCATTACCTTCATTTTTGCATCCGTGGTTTATCTAATATTTAAAATTATAAATTATTATGAAGATGACAATAAATAATAGAAATTTTAAAATAAAAAGAATGAAATTTAATATTTTTTCAATGATAAACATATTATCAGTATCGTCAGCCATTATATTGAGAGGCCGCGGCGGGGCAGTGGCCAGCCCAGGTGCTATCCCTTGCGTTGATGTACTTCCCGTTAGCGGAATAAACCCGCGAATGCAGCCGTAGCCCACCTTAGAAGGGGGCATGGGGATGACACTCCGCTCCTGCTGCGCTATCCCATCATTTAATTCATTTATTCCCGCCTTAGCCTCGCCTAACATATTATTTAGCCATTTTTGCCCGAAAAAACGCGATTTC
>DAINRZ010000145.1:0-7922 GCA_036741575.1 Kapaibacterium sp. (SeqCode) | reverse complement strand
TGATTTTTCCCATTTCAACATACTTTATAATACATTTTATCCGAAAAAACTCTATAATTCAATATTTATAGCAACATTTTTGCAAGTGAAATGAATAATAGAAAACATTTGATAGTATATTCTTTTTTTATAAAAAAGAATCTGAAATTTGTAATTTTGTTTTCAATAATTTTTTAGATAATATGAAGATTTGATAAAATGTCTGAAATCGAATTGAAGGATACGCCCGAAGGCAGGAAATACGGCCTGCCAAAGTACAGGGCGGAAATACTGGAAAAGCTGAACGATGCTTTTGCAAACGGTTTCCTTGAGATGGAAGACTACGAAAGCCGTGTGGAGCTTGCTCACAAGGCTGTTTCAATAGAAGACCTGCAAAAAGTAGTGTATGATTTCCCCGACAGCGGGCTGAAAAACAGGTTTGCCGAAAAGCCGGCTGTTAATTCTGAACGCAAAAAGCCTATTAATATTAATATCGACCTTCAGGATACTGTATTTACCGTGCTTGGCGACAATACCATCAACGGTGTCGATTTACCCTCGGATAACCTTAACGTCGTCAATATTCTTGGTGAAACTAACATTGACCTGACATCCGAGAATTATATTAAAAACCTGTTCGAGATAAACGTCTTTTGCATGCTGGGCAGCCTCAGGATTTACGCACCGGATAACATCAAGATTCGAACCCAGACTATGAATGTGCTGGCCAGTTCGGAAAATTCTGCACCGGAAACAGATGCAAAACAAGAAAAAATCGTTACCATTAAGGGTGTGTGCATACTTGGAGATATTAAAATAATCAGAAACCGCAGGCCAGGCGAAAAGAAGAAATTCGGCAGGAACCACCGCATGCGCGACCGCCACCTCGGCGGCAGCAGCCAGGTGCGGGAAATAAAGATAGATTAGAAGTTTAGAATTAATAAGTTTTATAATATTCAGAAAATAAAATGAAAAGTTTAAGACTCTATTGCGATACTTCTGTAATAGGCGGATATTTCGACAAAGAATTTGATACTTATTCAAAACCTTTCATAGATACATTTATCGCCGGACATTATAAATTGTTAATCTCTGAAGTAGTAATCAGAGAATTAAGCCATGGTCCAAAGCAACTAATTGAATTATTAAAGACGATTCCGCAAGAACACATTGAATTAATTGAATTAAACAACGAAATTGTTAAATTATCACAATGTTATTTAGAAGAGAGGATTATATCCGAAAAATATATGGATGATGCACTGCATGTAGCCGCTGCAACTATATCGAGGGCTGATGCTATTGTTTCCTGGAATTTCAAGCATATTGTAAGATTAGACAAAATAAAGCAATACAATCTCGTCAATTTTAAAAATGGATACGGTTTAATAAGTATTATTACACCAATGGAGTTAAACTATGACTTCGAAGAATAAAAAAAAAGATTTCGACTGTCTGGAAAATAAATGGAAAGCAGCCGAAGCCATATACAATGAAACAAAAAATTTAGGCAATGAAGAGCTTATCGAATATTACAGAAAATCTGCAAAGGATGGGCCCTTTGCCGATTGGTGGGAATCTATTAAAGAGAAAAAGAAGTTACATTTGGTTAGTAAGCCATAATTAAAACTATACTTTCTAAAAAATATTTTCTATGTAAATTATTAATACGAATCCACTCCCTTACTTCACTACTGCCGCTTTAGCAGTTACCGTTTGCTCTGGCGCCCGCAAAACGGCAAGGTACAAACCGCTGCCTAACAGGCTGAAGTCAATATCGAATTCATTTGTTTTCAAGATGCCGTTGCAAATCCAGTCCCTCTCGAATATCAATTCTCCGGAAGCAGTATAAACTGACAGCCAATGACTGCCGGGCATGCTGCTTTCTGTGGTAATCTTTGCTCTGCCGCCGGCGGTATTGTAAGTCATCGAGAGCACGGGCTTTTTGTATGCAGTGATTCTCGAAATATCGTAATTACAAAAATCGTTCACACGCAGGCTGCCGTCATGTTTGTATATTGTGGTAAGCGTATCCTGCCATTCAAAGTCCGTTATCACAAGCGGGGTAGTGTCCTCCTTGCCCCAGTAGAGAGTGCCGCAAATATCGGTGAGTTTCTGAGTCTTATAATTGAATAATACAGGGCCGCCTTCAATAATTAATGTCCTCATACTGTCTTTTTCTATATGAGTGATGCCCGGCTGGTTGGGATAGGGCAGGTAAGCAAGGGCATCGAACTTAATAGTGATTTTGTATGACGATTTATAAGATACAGAATCCTCGCTGACAAGAGCAGCAGTTACAGGTATGCAGAAGTCCTTCTGGCCAACGTCGCCGATTGTATCCACGAGCCAAATATGCAGGTCTTTCGTAAGGCCGCGGCTGTGTACAGGAATAACATACCTGATGGGGCAGGGCGAACTGATTTCGACTACGATTGAATCGTAGAAATCCATCACTTCGACAGGATAGAATTTTAAGTTCACTTGATATTCCGAGCCTGCAGCCATAGTATAAGGCATAACCGGCAGCCCCGACAGCCGGAATGTATTGCCTGCAAGCCCCAGGAGATAGATGGAGTCTATCTGGATATCGAATACACTATTATTTTTGTAGCGTATATCCTTGCTGTCCACACCACCTATTGCCAGAGGCTCGAATTCGGCTATATCAAGTTCAGTAAACCTTGTATCGAGCACTACAAGGTCGATTTTTGACGAATCTATAAAACCGTCCTTGTATGTAATTACGACATGATATGTCCCTGTCATCTCGGGCAGAGACTTTGGAATTACCGGATTTTGCTCATTGGATTTAAAACCGTCAGGCCCGCGCCAGCTAAAGCTTACACCATCGATACTTTCGACTTTTAAAAAAATACTGTCGCCCCGGCAAACGGGTGTATTAACATCCATAATTATTTTATTTTTTGTAGTCTGAACAAATGCCGGCAGGCCATATTGGCAAATTCCCGGGGATAAATCGAAACCTTCGTGCCTGTAATCGCAGTTGAAGCCTACTTCGTTCGGGTTATTAATGACACCAAGAGTTTCCGAAAGGAATTTAGCTACATATATTTTATTATTCGGGCCGCGCTGAATAGCTCCAAATGTATAATCCTGTTTCTCGTGTATAACAATTTCTGAATTCTGGACGGCAGTTTGGTTGCCGGCCAGCAGGTTGAACTGCGACAATGTGGAAACTTTGTTGAGCCACTTGAAATTAACTGCAAACAGCTTAGTGCCGTCCGGCGAAAATTCCAGCCCATAAGATATATAATTATGGCCCTTATTTAATGTAACAGGATTGCTCACCCGGCCGTTAGCGTTGTTGAAATCGAGCACCTGAATAAGCGAATCATACGCAATTGCAAGCCTGTTGCCGTGGGGCGATGCTTTCATATATCCTAATGTATTGTCCAGCGAGTCGCCTTCCTGGTAAACTCCAACTCTCGAAATTACCGAATCTTTAATGCCCTCGTGAGTAAGCAGGTAAACCTTGAATGCATTTCCCCGCCATTCGTGGGTGATTATCCAAAGATCGATTTCATTTGCATGGCGTACCGCAGTTATTTTCTCGGTTGTAGGAGTATAAACTAATACATTCTTTTGGGTAATTTCACCGTCTCCGTTCTGGCGCTCCATATCAACAATACTGTAGCGCATACCGTTAGGCTCGCCGTGTTTATCTATGGTAAAAATATAATACTCATAATTATTGCCCGGGCGGGGCACTATCAGTGCGGACTGCGATGAACTGGTGTTCCCCATCAGGCCGTCGCCATTTTTCATTATCTCATGCTTTTTGTTGAAGACTTCCACGCCGTTTGTATAAAAAAGCAGATTGCCGTACCGGTCAGAGACCGACGAGCAGCCTTCGAGCGCTAACATTTTACCGTCGGTTAATTTCTCGGGCAGAATCCCGTTGAAAGAAACACCACAGTATTTTCCAAAATACCAGTTGTTGAATTCCCGTTGAGACCACAGGCTGCCTGAGGCAGCTACCACAATTAAGAAAATCAGTAACTTCCTTGCCATTATCACTATTCCAATCTATACTTTCACATATTTTTCAAATTAATAAAACCATGAAGACGAAAATTAGTAATAATATACTTTATAGCCAAAGAAAAATGAAAATTAATTAATTGTTTGTTTGTAGGTTTTATTCCCCGCCACTTGTGGCATATACTATATTATCTTGATTTGATACCCCGTTGCTTGCAGCGGTGTATTTCATTTTTATGAGAAATCTTCTGCTTTATTCTTGAAAATGCAGGGGAGAAAGCACAAAAGAGCAAGCTCCCTTGTTGCAATATCATTGTACTAACGATGGGGCTTGCCCCATTGACATTAATGATTTCGCGCGGATAAATCGATATGAAATCAATTCTTTTGCCTATTCCGAACGAGAAATTACTATTAACTAATTTATTGAATTATGTTAGTTTTAAACTTTTTATAAAAAAAGTGGGTGATATGAAAAAAAAGTTGTGGAAATGTGGGAAAAAGTGGGTAAATTAATCTAAAAGTAAAATGAGATATTAACAAAACTTAATTTATGACGTTTTTTAAGGGACAGGAGACATATTCCATCGACGCAAAGGGCAGGGTGAACATACCCTCGAAAATGCGCAAAAGCCTGCTGCCCGAAGCCAACGACACCTTTACGGTGACACGCGGCACGGACAACTGTGTGGTGGCCTATCCCCTTAATGAATGGAAAGCTTACGAGGAAAAGTTCAGCAAGCTGAACCAGTACGACGAGAAAAACAGGTATTTCCTGCGGAGGCTGCTGATGTGGGCCGAAGAAGTAGCCCTCGATTCACAGCAGAGGATAATGATACCCAAAAAACTGCTCGATTTTGCTGGCATAGATAAAAAAGTTACGATTATCGGCGTTGCCGACCATATTGAGTTCTGGAATCCCGACGAATACGAGAAATACCTCGGTTCGAGCGACGAATCCTACGAAACGGCAGCATCAAAAGTTATGGTTCTTTGAAATGAGGAAAAAATCCGGCAAACATAAGCCTGAAACCGATGAAACGAAAGAAACGGCGGCAGGCTACGATTACCATTTGCCGGTTATGCTTAGCCAATCCTGCGATTTGCTTGTGACAAATCCCGGCGGCGTCTATGTGGACGGCACTTTGGGGGGCGGAGGCCATTCAGCCGAAATTCTCGGCAGGCTGTCGCCCCAAGGGAATCTTTATTCTTTCGATAAAGACCCTGAAGCAATAGAACACTGCACGGCAAAATTTGCCGGGGAATTAACCAAAGGCAGCAGCAGCAGGATGACAATTATTAATGATTGCTTTAGCAAGGCTAATCAGCACATAAATTTTCGGGGGGAACTAACAGGTGTTCTTCTTGATCTGGGTTTATCATCGCGGCAGCTTGACAGCAGCCGCCGCGGTTTCAGCCACCGGGCGAACTCCCGCATCGATATGAGATTCAGTTCGCACGGAGGATCTGCAGAAGAACTACTAAATGCAGCAAAAGAGGAAGAACTGGAATCAATTTTCCGTAATTACGGAGAAGAACCGTTCTCGAAAACGTTAGCACGGCGGATCTCCCAAATCCGCCGTGTTACACCCCTCAGATACACTTATGAGCTTAGGGCTGCCGTCGAAGACGTAGTGCCCGCAGCCATGCAAAAAAAATCGCTTTCCAGGGTTTTCCAGGCCCTGCGTATCGCAGTCAACAATGAGCTCGATGTCCTGGCATCTGCCCTTGGTATGTACCTGGGCGAGCTGGCATCCGGCGGAAGGATTGTTGTCCTTTCGTACCATTCGCTCGAAGACAGGATTGTAAAGCAATTTATAAAAAGCAACTCAAAATTGTCAAAAAACGCTGAACATAAAGTTGCAAATAGCGTGCCAATATTGAAAGCAATAACGGCTAAGCCATTGGAACCGTCCGATTCGGAAATACGGCTAAATCCAAGAGCCCGGAGCGCAAAGCTGAGAGCTGCCGAAAAAATCGGTACGGTATTTGTTTAATTCGTGATAATTGTTTGAAATTATTATTTATTATAGAAAGGGGGGACATGGAAGTTTATCAGACTAACTCTTATGCGAATATTCTCAAATCATTCAACAGCTTTTCATCGGGCCTCGAGCAAATCATTGGCCTGCTCGGCAAGTTCGAGGTCAACGACTCGACTGTCGATAACAGTAGTTACTTCGATGATGATGATATCGATTTCCCCGATATTACACAGAAGCATAGTAGTGAAAACGATCGGTAAGAAAATAAACATTTACATTGAAATGCATCCTGATTTATTTATCATTCAGTTGATAATGTTCCAAGTTTTTTGCGCTGAATTCTCTAATCCTTAAAATTTAAAACAAATGTACAACTTATAAACTATATTGCTACATGAAAGGAGAAAGGGTTAAGTGTGTTGATAAGCAAAAGACTACCATGGGATTTATTTCGGCAATTCAATCCTATCGTTAGAACCTGATGAGGATAAAATGATGAAAATCCATTTAATCCCGTTTAAGACCTAAATATTTTTTCTCATTTAGAAAAATCAATTATTTCAAAAACCAAAGTAATATTTAAAGTATGTAACTTTAATGAACCTCATTTAATCTTACAGTTGGTATTCTGTGATAAAAATAATAAAGGTTCGTTACATGAAAAGAATTTTTTTCATATTTGTTATGTTATTAGCAGTCAAGTGGAATAATTGCTCTTTAATAGCCGGCGACGGCAGGTTCGAAGTTCAGCTCGATACACTCGGGGGTTCGTTTTCTCTTGCGCTTTTTGTACCCGAAGATTATGACTCATCGCGCGCCTATCCGGTAGCAATAGGTTTCCACGGAGCCGGTATGCCTGCCGATAATATGAGGGACCTTATCTATGTAGCCGATTCATATATCGGTTCGATTATTGCCTGTCCGGAATACAACGATGCAGTCTCCGGAGCTGTCTTTTTTGCCCGGATTACCAAAACGATGATGTACATTAGCGAGAACTACAATTTGAATACCGGGAGGGCAATATTGGCAAGCTTTTCTGCCGGGGCGTATTATGCTTTCAACATGGCTTTGAATAGCGGCTCATTTATGGGTGTTATCGGTATATCCCCTGCACTTAGGATACAATCCCTGGCGCCCACATCATGGTCAAACATCAAAGGCTCCAGGATGGCTATGATTACGGGAACGGCTGATGAGTTTTTCCCTGGTGTGGATTCGCTGGCTGCCGAAATTAACAATCAGGGCGGAAGCCTTAAATATATTGTTAAGGAAGGTATGGGCCATGGAGACGATGCATATTTTAATTCTATTGATTTTATTAATGATTATACAGAATGCTACAATTACATTATTAATGAGGCTAATGAAATAAGTTTCGATGTGCCATCCGGGCCTATTATTAAGGCCGGCCCAAACCCGGCGAAAGACAGGCTGATAGTCGGCCTGCCCGGCTCGGAACAATCTAATTCAATAAATAACTACACACTTATGCTTTACAGCCTGGCAGGCGAGAAAGTACTTGAAACTAAAGCCCTGGGAGAGCAGCATGTAGTAATAAGCACAAATGGTATTTCACCTGGTGTTTATATCCTGAAAGCTGTGGCCGAGCAAAAAAACGGAATCCAGAACGCACCGCATATACTAAAAGTAGTTATCACAAAATAATTTGATATTTATAATGCCGAAATGCTTTTTTGCCTTCGGTAACTCTGAAATAGGATAGCTATAAATAACTGGCAAAATTACCTTTGTTAACTAAATACAATGACTTTTTTGTTGTAATCTAAATATTTCCTTCAGACTACCGGGTGTTCTCAAAATCAGTATAAAAAATTGGAGTTCTGATAATCATATTCAAAATAATAACATAATTTTAAGAAAATTAAATGAAATTATGGCCAGATCAACCGCGCTAATGTCGGTCAGTTCAGCCCAGCCCTGCACCGCTAC
>DAINRZ010000144.1:0-7971 GCA_036741575.1 Kapaibacterium sp. (SeqCode) | reverse complement strand
CGATTATGAGAGCTATACAAAAGATGCAGAGAGCCGCAGCCGACGACGAACTGCGGGCAATAATGGAGTACCGCGAGAAAGCCGAACTCGACTATTTACAAAGGATTAAGAACGCACAAAAAGAAGGTAAGCAGGAAGGCAAAATTGAAGTAGCAAGGCAAATGCTGAAACTTAATGTAAACATCGATACAATATCGACAGCAACAGGATTATCTATCGACGAAACAAAGAGATTGATGAATTAAAATTATCTGCTATCCTACAATGAACACACTATACCGTAGGCAAATAAGCTACAACCATTACGTCTAAATGTGGAAAATGTACTATTCAATTAAAAATTACGAGCATGAACGAAGTGTAGGCCAGAAAAGCTAATTACGAAATTTGAACTTAAATAATTAATCGTAATGGGTGTGTCGAGTATGCTGTTTAACGAATATAAAAATGTAAATATTAAAATTAGCCAATAGTTTATGTTCATAATACTTTGTATGTTTTCTCTGCTGCGTGCCATACAGAGCGGATTTTCTGCAGGTGTTATCTCAAATGAACAATCTGTCACAATAACATTCCTCCTGTTTTTCGTATTAAATTTGAAGATTTTCCTTTGAAAAAGGAATATAATCATTATGGAATAATGCAGCAACACACTATTAAACAAATACTTTTAAAGTTCGATAAATGTATTTGTTTCGGGAATGGATGATTCCGGTAGGAATAACTGTCCATTATGGGGATTGCCGTAGCTGTTCATTATTAGTTGCATAACTCCAAAATATCCTGGCTTATCGATTGCAATCCAAGTTTGACCGCCTTGCCTATATCACTGCAGCCTGAGTCTTTATCGCCCAGGTTGATTTTGGCAATTCCCCTATTCAGCCAGGCATGTGCAAATTCACTGTTGAGTTTTATGGCCGAATCGAATTCTTTTATGGCTTTCTTGTATTCTCCAAGATGGAAGCATGCAAGCCCGCGGGTATAATAAGCCTCATAGTAACCTGAAGCTATCCTGACTGCGTTGTCGCAGTCAAAAATAGCTTCTTTGAATTTCTTAAGCCCAATATATACGTTGGCCCTGGCATTATAGCTTTCGGCGTCGCGTGGATTGAACTTAATTGCATTCCCAAAATCTTCGACTGCTTTTTCGGGCATACCAAGCTCCTTGTATGCAAATCCACGCATATTATATAATTTGGCTTCGGAATTTTTGAGCATTATTGCCCTGTCGAAGTCTTTTATTGCTTCTTTATAATTGCCCGTTTCCATTTTTGCATATCCCCTGGCGCCGAAGACCATGAAGTTATTGGAATCGACGGTTGCAGCTCTGTCGAAGGCCTGGATAGCCCCATCAAGATCGCCATCCTCAACTTTTCTTACTCCATCCTGGAATTTGAAATAATCGTCGAGCAGGAATTTTGGTGTTATTTTCTGCATGCTGCCTGCCGGTATGTTGACGAATTCGGGAAGGTTGGCCACCCTGTCGGGCAGGCACAAATGCTCTAACATTACGGGCGGCGAATCGTTGCCGTTTTCGTCAATGTGCGTCAGATACAGTTTTGTATAAGTACCCATCATTTTCGATGAGAATACCAGCCATTTGCTGTTTGGCGACCAAGAGTGCCAGGAATTCATATTATTCGTGTTGCAGTTCATTTCTCTTGCCTCACCGCCGCCTGCAGGAACGATATATAGCCGGCTGTCGGGCTGGAGCAGCATGTAATTCTTTGCCCTGCAGAATACCATCCATTTGCCGTCTGGCGAAATCTTAGGGAAATAATTGCTCGTGCCGTTGGCAGAAGCACCGTCTATCGGCTGGGCCATGCCGCCCTTGCCTCCGTTGAAGGGAATCTTATAAATATCATATTTAAATTGCCTGCTGCCTGTGTAAAAGTCGTTTACAAGTTTCTGGTAGCGTACGGAATCTCTATCGAAAGCTGTAATAAAACCGCTTTCATCGCTTGGTATAGCCTTTGCTTTTGTAAAATATATGTTTTTGCCGCATGGCGACCATACGGGATTGGACTGGACGAAATTAGTGTCGTCGGCGCCTGGCACCGAAGAATACTTGTCTTTATCCCTGTCGTATGTAACCAATATTCCTTTTATGGGAAAAAACAACTGCGAATATGCTAAATCGGGCAGAACGACAAAGAATTCGTTGTCTTTCAGGGTGCTGACAAAGTATTTCCCGTCGGGTGAAGCGCTGGTAAGCAGCGCATATGTTGGCTGCCCGCCCTGGAATACGCTCCATCGGATAATTTTGTGCAGCACAGTGGTATCCTCTATATTTGCTATGCCGTAAGCATCCTTGCCGCTGTGGGCGTCGAGGTCCATAGCAATAGTACGCCCGTCGGCCGAAAAACAATGGCAATTAGCACAGGCAGGCAATTTCTCCATTACAACTCCGGCAAGTGTATCGGAGTTTACATAGCCTAAACGCCAGCGGATTTCATCCAAATGCCTAAGGGCATAACTGAACGGCAGAGGCACATCCCTATAGAATATGGGAGCGCCAACCGAATCGGAAGAAAACGAGAAAGCTACTTTTAGAGTATTTTTGTCATTGTTGCTGCCTGTTTGTGCAACTGTAAAAACAGCTTTACTTCCCCATGCCGCCTTTTTTATTTTTTCCCATTGGGTTTTTTCCGGTTTCCACTGCTGTTTATCACTTAAAAATGTAATAAGATTACCTTTATCAGGAATATCGATTTTAATAAGCCACTTTTTCGATACACCCGCCGAATCTTCCCAAATGAAGGTTGGAGCATGGAATTCAGGAGGGAACAAGATTCCGTCCCGAGGATATACTATTCTGAAAATACTGTCGCCCCTGTTAACTGCTTTGGTAACTAATCCTAACAAAATGAAAGAAATAAACACGAAAAAGAAAACAAATCCAATTTTTAATCTGATAAATTTCATAATTCTCTGTCAACTCAGTACATACTCAGGTGTAAAATTAGCAAGTATTATGATCAAGTCCAAAAAAATTGAAGGGTGAATATATCGGAAAATTTTTCTTTTAGGGGCAGTGGAGTCATAGTCCCTGAAATACTATTTGGCCCGGGGGCAGCATTTTTTCTTTTTTTTCTGACGGCAAAACCCTGAACCTTTGCACCTGTTGTCATTAATGCCATCGCCGTCTTTATCGACAAACTTATCGTTACGGCCGCACCTGCCATTGCGCATTTTTTTACCGTGGCCCGTTCTTTGTGCTTGTTTGCTTTCAGATGTGTCTTTGGCAATTTCACTTTTTTGAGCCGAATCTGATTTGGAAGCCTGATTCTGTGCAACAACAGTTTCGGGAATATTTTGAATACTATTAGCTTTGTTTGCTTTCAATTCCTCGCAAAACAATAAAACAAAAAGCAAAAGCATAATTATTATTCTAATTCTTTTTCTATATGTATTATATTTCATCATAACTTTTCATTAAGTCAATTATTATGCCATTCCTTAGATTTATTGCTATACCTATTATATTTAAGCAACTTAGATAATAATGCATTATTATTTTTCCATGACAAATTTGTCGAATTCGACAAATTTGCCGAATTAGTTTTTTATTCCGTATTTTTGAATTTTATACCTTATGGTCCGTTCGGTAATACTAAGCAATTGTGCTGCTTTTACCTGGTTGCCCCCCGAATGTGCCAGGGCTTTTTCGATAAGCGCCGTTTCGAGTTTTTCAGTCAGTATATTCAGGTCTCCCGGTTCGAGCCCTTCGAAGCAATTTCCGGCATTTCTTGCATGAAAAGCCGGCTTTTGAAGTATATCCGGCAAATCTGCGAGTTTAATATAATTGTCCCTTGTCATTACGACGGCCCTGCGTATCAGGTTTTCTAATTCCCTGACATTGCCGGGGTAATGGTATTTCATCAGGCTGTCGAAAGCTTCTTTGGTAACTGAATCAATTTTTTTAGTATCAGCTTTTGAATATTTATCAATAAAATGATCGATTAAGGGGGCAATATCCTGGCGCCTTCTGCGCAGGGGCGGGATATCGATGGTAACCACATTGAGCCTGTAAAAAAGGTCTTCGCGGAATTCTCCTTTATCAATCATATCTTCGAGGTTTCTGTTTGTTGCTGCCACAATTCTAACATCGAGTGAGAGAGTTTTCGAGCCGCCCAGCCGTTCCACCTGTCCAAATTGTATTGCTCTGAGCAGTTTGACCTGCACCTGTAGCGGGATGTCGCCTATTTCATCGATAAAGAGAGTGCCGCTGTCTGCTTGTTCGAACTTGCCGGCCCTTTGTTTGGCTGCGCCAGTGAAAGCACCTTTTTCGTGGCCGAACAGTTCGCTTTCGAATAAAGATTCGGGCAGTGCTGCACAATTCACCACGACGAATGGCTGATTGCTGCGGCGGCTGGACATATGTATCGCCTGGGCGATAAGTTCCTTGCCTGTGCCGCTTTCGCCCCTGATAAGAACTCCAGCATTGGACGGAGCTACTCGGGCAGCCGAGCTAAGGGCCGACTGCATTCCGGGACTTTCAGCTATTATCGAACTGAAAGCAGGCTTATCCGAAAACTTCTCTGCCGCAAGGTTTTTCAATGCATTGATTTCATTAATTAGCTCCCGCCTCTCGCGGGCATTTTCGATAATATGCAGCAATTCACCTAAGTCGATAGGTTTCTGAATATAATCGAATGCACCGAGCTTCATAATTTCAACAGCACCCTCAATATTGCCATATGCTGTAGTTATCACTACCGGTACCAAAGGATTGGCGGCTTTAACTTCCCGCAGGACATCCAAACCTGTTTTGCCTGGCATTTTATAATCTGTTACGACTAAGTCAACAGCCGAGCCGGAAAACAGGGCCATTCCTTCGTCGCACGAAGAAGCGCTTAACGTGGCGAATCCTTTCTTCGAAAGAAAACCCCTGATAGGCTCTCGTTGCGATTCTTCATCGTCGATTATCAGTATCGTAAAATTGCTCATTGCTATTAATGTATTTTATACCAAAAAATTGCAAATATATCCATATGATTTTGATTTTCCTATCATTCCATATTGCCATCCTCTAAAAGAACTGATATCCCAATCCCGGTATGATTATTGCATTGAGTTTTTTAATTATTAACAATAAATGCATTGTTTTTTGTTCAATAAAAAATAGTTATTATTGTTATTGATTATAATAAATAATACTAAGAAAATGTTTATAAAGGAGAGAGCCGGGCAGCCGAAAAGAGGATGATAAGTGTTGGCAACTATATTTTAGACGAAATTATTGACCAGAGCAGGAGAAGGACGGTTTACAAAGGCATTGGCAAAGACAGCCGCAAGCAGGTTATTGCTTTTTGTGTAAATGACGGCAGACTGAGTGCCGACGAGATATCCAGGATTAAATACGGATTCGAACTGCTTTATTATTTCAACTTTCCCGGAATAATCAAACTGCTTGACGAGATAAAAACCGGGGACATGAATATCTTTGTATGCGAGGATTTCGACAGTATCTTTCTTAGAAAATTCTTAGAAAATGGCGAAACGGACCTGAAGAAACTTCTGAAAATTTCATTGAACATTACTTCTACTGTCAGAGAAATCCACAGGCATAATTACATACACAAGAATTTATCGCCAGGCAGCATATTAATAAATCCCACGACACTCAAAACCAAAATATCATGCTTCGAAATTGCCACTCCTATAAAAAAAGAGCGCGATCTGCAGATTAAACCTGATTATATAAGGGATAACCTTCTATATATTTCTCCCGAGCAAACCGGCAGGACAAACCTTTTTGTCGATACAAGGTCTGATTTATATTCGATTGGTATTTTGCTCTACGAGCTTTTCACAGGCAGGCTGCCTTTCAACTACAGCGACCCAATGGAGATAGTCCATGCACATATCGCCCGCCAGCCTTATTATGCTCATTTGGTTAATCCCGAATTACCCGAAGTATTATCGGAGATAATAGATAAACTGCTCGAGAAGAATCCCGACAACAGGTATCAGAGCTGTGCCGGTCTGAATCATGACCTTAAAAAATGCTACGACCAGTACTGGGCAAGCAATAATATCTACAGCTTCAAAATTGCAAGCCAGGATATTCCCGAGAAATTTATTATCCCTGAAAAAACATACGGCAGGGATGCAGAATTATCTGAATTACAAACAGTATTCAACAGTGTTTCCGAAGGTAATTCCGGTATTGTTTTTGTGAGCGGGGCCCCGGGAATAGGCAAGTCTTCACTTGTCAGCGAGTTCATTAAAAAGAATGAAGACAAGGAATTCTATTTTGCCACCGGCAAATTTGAACAGTTCAAACATGAAATACCCTACAGCCCTTTTATCGATGCATGCCGGGACCTGATGAAGCAGGTGCTGACAGAAACAAACGATAATCTTGAATTCTGGAAAAAGAATCTAAAGGATAGAATTGGCGACAGTATTTTCCCATTGTCGGAGCTTATCCCCGAGATAGAACTTATAATGGGTATCAGGCAACCCCTAAAAAAACAACCGGATAATAATGAAAAAGCTGTATTTTTAAATTCTTTCAGCAACCTTATCAAGGCTTTTGCATCCGATGAAAAGCCTCTCGTGTTATTTATCGACGACTGGCAATGGGTATGTTCTTGTTCTATCAACCTGATTCACAACCTGATTAGCGAATCGCAGAACAAGAATATGATGCTGATTTGCTCGTATCGGGATGATGAAATCAGCGAAGGCCATGCTATCGGTGCCGTACTCGATTACCTGAGAGATAATCCGGCTTTCCACCTGCGCGAGATGGAACTGAAACCTCTCCATACAACTGATATTACAAGCTTAATTTCCGATACTTTCAAATGTTCTATTAAAAAGGCTAAACCCCTGGCGAACATCATAAGGCAAAAGACTATCGGCAATCCGCTTTTTATCAAGCAGTTCCTGAGAAGCCTGAACGATGACAAACTTATCCAGTTCAACCAGGATAAGCTCGCATGGGAATGGGACAATATTGTAATTAACGAAGTCGGGATATCCGAGAATATAGTATCGGTTTTGGAAAAGAGGCTTAGGGAACTGCCAGCATCGACTCTCGAAATATTAAAATATGCATCGTGTATCGGTTCGCTGTTCGACCTTAATTCTCTTTCGTATATTTATAGCTTGGAATTACAGTTCATATACGAAAACCTGATATATGCCGTAAACGAAGGCTTCCTTCTGAAACTTCCTGCCCCTAACGAAAGGTTTTCTGTTTTGGAAGACGATATCGTTAGTTATAAGAATTTCAATTTCAGGTTCGTCCACGACAGGGTGCAGCAGGTAGTTTACCATTTGCTGCCCGAAAAGGAAATCAGCAGTACGAAATATAAATATGCACAATACCTGCTTATTTATAAACAAAACCGAAATTCAGATAACATATTCCAGATTGTTAATCAATTAAACGACAATAAAAATACCGGAAGTAACGGTATCACAAAAGAAGAACTTGCCAAGCTAAATTACCAGGCAGGGAAAAAAGCAAAAATGTATGATGCACATATTCCGGCACAAAAATATTTTGCCACCGGTAAGAAGCTTTTAGGTATTAGCGGGTGGTTGTATCACTATGACATGATGGCCGAACTAAGTATCGATTATGCTGAAGCTGCAATTAATGCCGGTAATTATTCCGTTGCCGAACGCCAGTCCGTTATTTCGGTTGGCAGGATGAAAAAAAATATAGATATCATAAGGGCATACAATAATATTACCAGGGCAAGGTTCCTTATGGGTAATTACCGCCGGGCGCTGGCCGCATCTTTGGAATTGCTGAAGTATCTGGGAATAGAAATATATAATCAAAAAACAAAAAACAAGAATAAATACGATAATATTATAAAAAAAACTCTCGGTATGGCCACCGACGATTTCATGAATCTGAATGAAATAGACGATGTAATGGAATCGGAAATAAGGAAAGTCCTCTCGAATGCCATTATAATTGCATCGATTGCCGGCAATGAAGTTTAC
>DAINRZ010000143.1:0-7988 GCA_036741575.1 Kapaibacterium sp. (SeqCode) | reverse complement strand
AAGTGATTTCTGCATTAACTCAATTTTTTTACTAACATAATCAGAATTAAAGATATTTCTAATTTCACCTAAATTGTTATTTGTACGATTGATATCAATTCTTGTGTCTTCAAAAATAAATTCTGGGTATTCGAAATTATTTATCGTTTTTTTTATTTTAAACCCGCTTTCTTTTAAACTGTTGTTATATATTTGTAACAGTTTTTCAATTTGTTCCTCATTATCTCTTACTCTGGGATGTAATGTATTGATTAAAAATGTCAGATATTCGTCATCTCTACAGTTCATTAAATTGAATCTGGTATCATAAAATACCCAATCGTCATTCCAGTCAGAATTATTTACTGTATGTTGGTAAATATCACCATAAGCATCTCTATACCTATGATCTCTTGAAGCTATTTTACTAAGATCATATAGTCTACTTAAAAATTCTGGTTCGTTAAGATTCCCACAATACCAAATTTTAGATATTACTAATGAATCCGCAATATGTTGTCTTGCCTTTACTGAAATTCTATTCTCATCCATAATATACCTCCCAAAATTCCAACCCTGCCTGAAAACTGGTCAAGGATATATTAATAAAAAATGTCTATAAATATCTATCATACCATATAGGTTGAAATGTCTTCGGATTTCTTTCAATTCTCACAAAAACCTTTCTAATCAAAACCTTTAAAAGAAAACAAATAAGAATATAATAACTTAATGAAAAGGAATTATTTAAACAAATGAAAATTGTTTGCCGATTAAATAAAATATGTTCTTGAGATAATTGAGGCATAAATTGAATAAATACCCATTTTTCTAAAAAATTTGAAAACCAAAAATCTGTGGTTTATTCGTAGCGCAGGGCTTCTATGGGTTCCAGCCTGGCGGCTTTCCAGGCTGGGTAAGCCCCGGAAACGATACCGAGAATAGTGCATACTACAAGCGAGAATATAATCCATGTAGGCGTAACCGCAAGGTCCATACCAAGCAGCGAGCTGAGCATACCTGCTCCGGCTATACCCATCGTAATGCCTATAATCCCGCCCACCTGGCACAACGTAATGGTTTCTATTATAAACTGGAGCAGTACTGTCCTGCGCTTTGCGCCGATAGCCTTCCTGACGCCGATTTCACGTGTTCTCTCCTTGACGGAAACCAGCATGATGTTCATTATCCCCACTCCGGCGGCTATCAGGGCAAAAATCCCCGAAATAATGCCGAATACGGTCAGGTAGCCCGTAAGGCCTGCGAACTGGTCCTGGAGCGATTCGTTGGTTTCTACTTCGAAGCTGTTTTCCTCCCATGGCTCCACCTTTCTGATAGCCCGCAGATGGCCTATGGTTTCGTCGATAGTATGGAATAGCGCCAGCCTGTCGGCAGCACGGATAGTCAGGTCGAGCGATTGCTCCCATTCGGAAGCGTAATAGCGCAGGAAATAAGTAAGCGGTATGATAACCCTGCTGTCCTGGCTTTGGCCCAGCAGGGCCCCCTTGATTTCGAGCGTGCCGATTACAGTGAACTGCTGGTTGCCTATTTTGATAGATTTACCTAAGGGATTTTCGTTGGCAAAAAGATCCACTACAATATCGTTGCCGATAACAGCTACATTCCTGCGGAAGCTAATGTCTTCGGATGTAAAGGCCCTGCCTGCAATTACGTTTACATTGTGCAGCGGGAAATAATTCTCGTCGGTGCCGATCAGGGAAACCTCCGGGTCAGTCTCGAAATTGCCGTGTTTTACTATGTTCGAACCGTTTGCGCAAATAGCATTAATCATATTTGTCGATTTCATTCTTTTGCGCAATTCATTGTATTGCTCGAGCGTTATGGGTTTTCTTTTGCGGTACTTCCACCAGCCCCCGCCGCCAATCTGGATATGCGGCATCCTGAATATCATAAATGAGTTTTCGCCAAGCGCGGCCATTTCGGTTTCGACTGAATTGTTTATCGAATCTACCAGAGTGCCCGAAGCCATTATGGCAAATACGCCGATGGAAATACTCAGCAGTGTGAGCGATGCCCTGAGTTTATTTACTTTAATCGAGTCCAGCGCTATTTTTACACTTTCGAATGTATTCATGTTATTCGTACCTCAATGCATCCACGGGGTCCAGGTTCGAGGCCCTGACAGCCGGAATCAGCCCCGAGAGTATCCCAACAAAAATAGAAACGATACTGGCTATTATCAGCAAATCCAATGGTATAAACGGGGAAAGGAAATCTGTTTCGGGAACAACTTTTGGTAGAAATGTAGCTACAGGGAATACTATAAGCGAAACGACTATGAACGAAGTGAGAGCGCCGATAAAGCTAAGGGTAGAAGATTCGACAATAAATTGCAGCCATATAGACCTTTTCTTGGCGCCGATAGCCTTGCGAATGCCTATTTCTTTCGTCCGTTCTGTGACTGATACGAACATAATATTCATGATGCCGATTATCCCGACAATGAATGACAAAATTGTCATTCCAATGCCTACTCCCCAGACGTACAGCCTGATGGAAGCCACCGAAGATTCGAACGCTTTGGTTTCGTTAACTGCAAAATCGTCATCATCGCCGGGTTCCAGGCCGCGTACCTGCCTCATTACAGCTTTGGTTTCCTCGCGCACTTCGTCCAGCCGCTCTTCCGAGCCGGCTTTTACTCCTATTGAAATAGACCTGTCGGTTTTGCCGAATGCCTTTGTAAATGATTTAAGCGGAATATACGAAACATTGTCCATAAAATCGAAGAAGGAAGTGCCCTGCTTCCTGATTACACCGACAACAGAGTATTTCCTGCCGTTGACTTTAATAATCTTGCCTATGCCGTCGCCCTCGGGGAACAGCATGTTGTTGACATTGAAGCCAAGTATAATAACGTCGCTGCCCATCTCATCCTCGAACTGCGAAAAATACCTGCCCTGCATAACCTCGCCGGACGGCGTCAGCGATTGTTCGTATGTAGTGCCGCTAATTTGCAGCCCCTGATAGTAGTCTTTTTCATATTTGACTGTGATTCCCCACTGCCTGAGCTGCGGGAAAACGAGTTCCGGCGTCTTGATTTTATCCCTGAACCTGTAGAATTCCTCTAAAGTAATGTCTTTCCGCTGTTCGACGAGTTTCCAGTTTCTGCCCCCGGCCCAGTCCCATTTATCGACATATAGCATATCCACGCCGATTATATTGAAGGTGCTCTGCATGGCTCCGTCGAGGCCCGAAAGTATCTAGCCCTTCAGGATAACGAAATAAATACCGGTAACCGCGGCCAGGGTAGTCAGGAACGATCTGAGTTTGCTCTGACTGATGGAATCGAAGGCAAGTTTAACGGTTTCGGATATCTCGGTAAAGATCACTTGCTATCCTTTATTAAAAAGCAACCGGGTTGTTATTTTTTTCATCACGCTCTATCATTCCGTCGCGAATCCTGATAATCCTGTGGGCATACCTGGCGATTTCTTCTTCGTGGGTAACAATTATTATGGTGTTGCCCTTTTTCCATAATTCGTCAAATAGTTTCATAATCTCAATTCCGGTTTTCGAATCGAGGTTGCCTGTCGGTTCGTCTGCCAGGATAATTGACGGGCTGCTGACCAGTGCCCTGGCAATAGCCACTCTTTGGCGCTGCCCTCCCGAAAGCTCGTTGGGCTTATGGTGGATCCGGTCGCCAAGGCCTACATTTTTCAGAGTGGCTTCGGCTTGCTCGAGCCTGTCGGCTTTCGAAATTCCTGCATAAACAAGCGGCAGCTCTACATTCTTAAGCGAGGAAGCCCTTGGCAGCAGGTTGAAAGTCTGGAACACAAATCCTATTTCCCGATTCCTGATTTCAGCTAATTCGTTATCGTCCATATCGTTTACGTCGTTGCCTTTGAACATGTAGATACCGCTTGTCGGTGTATCCAGGCAGCCAAGGATATTCATCAGGGTGGATTTACCGGAACCGGAAGGCCCCATAATAGCCACATATTCATTTTTATGAATATTCAGCGACACATCCCTAAGGGCAAAGACTTTCTCTGCGCCCATCTCGTAAATTTTAGCAATATGCTCAATATTTATTAATATGTTATTTTCGCCGGCCATCATATTATTTCTTAAAGTCTTTCAAATCGCCTTTTTTCATCTTCATTGGGTCTTCGGGTTTTATTTTGGCACTGTCTTTCAGCAGCTTGCTGACGGTCATGAAGCTGCCGCTGATTATCTCCTGTTTTTCCTTCAGTCCCGAAATAATTTCATAATAATCTTTATCGCTGATACCAGTTTTCACCTTAATCATCCTGGCAATATTCCCGTCTTTGATAAATACAACAGGATCGGGTTTCTTTTTAAATGCTTTATCATTTTCTTCTTCCATTTTCCTGGGGCCGCGCTTCTCGGCAACATCCGGCGAATCCTCCATGGTAGTATCCCTTGCCGTAACCGCCTGGATAGGAACAGCCAGCACATTGTGCCTGGTTTCTGTTTGTATCTCCACGTTGCAGCTCATGCCGGGCCTCAGGCGCGGGTCCGGTTTAATCACTCTGATCTTTACCTTGAAATTTTTAACCTGGTCCTGTGTGCCCTGTCCGGTAGTTATAGCCGAATGCCCGATTTCGATAACATAACCTTTAATGATTTCATCCCTTAAAGCATCCACTTCAATTACCGCAGTATCGCCGATGCTCACGAGAACAATGTCGTTTTCATCTACTTCAACGACTGCATTCATCACGTTCAGGTCTGAAATCCGCATCATCTCGGTGCCCTGCATTTGTGCAGTACCGACTACTTTTTCGCCTATTTCAATATCTTTCTTAGTCACAACTCCGTTTATCGGGGCTGTAATTGTTGTGCGCGAGAAGCTGCTGCGCACCTGGCTAAGGCCGGCCAGGGACTGTTTGTAGCGCTGCAATGCGGCATTATAATTCGATTCGGCTTTTTGGAAGTTCGACTTAACTAAGTCGTAATCCTGCTTAGAAATAAACTCTTTCTTGTAAAGGTCTGTTTTCCTGTCGAAATCGGCTTTTGCCCTCACTTTTTCGGCCTCGGCAGCATCAATTTCCATTTTTTGGGCTTCGGCTGCTGCGCTGTATTGGTTGAGCTGCGATTGAACAATATCCGGCTTTATCTTGACCAATAGCTGGCCAGCCCTGACCGTATCGCCTTCTTCGACACCAAGGTAAATAATCTCGCCGCTGGTTTCCGAAGAAATTTTTACTTCAATTTCAGGCTCGATAGTGCCTATGGCGCTCACAGTCTGTACGATAGTCCTTTTTTCGACTTTTCCGAGCTGCACCTCGATTACGTCATCCCCCTGCTTGCCGAAAAAGAGATTGAACACAACAATAATGAATGCCAGAACAATGAAAACTATTAAGAAAATCCTGAGTTTCGATTTTTTCTTTGCCATTTTAATTCCCAATTAATAATACTAATTAGACTCTTCTAACACGTCATACTTGCGGTAAACCGCTGTTTTCGCAAGCATATCGTGGAAAGCCTGGCGCTTTGCCCCTAATACGAAAAAGCAGCCTATTAAAATTACCAACCCTGCCAGTGAGGAAAGAGTATCGAATAATCCTGCTAAAGCTACATAAGATAATAATGATAAAATCTGGCCGCTATTTTTGAAGGCAAATCTTTTTACTAATGAAACTGTGTCGGCCTTTTTCCTGCCGGCCCCGGCAATCCTCATATCCAGCAGAAGTTTGCCGGGAGTTGCGGCTATTAATACTTCCAGGGAATTATACAGCAAAAGCATTAATGGAATAAATAGAAACGAAATAAAGTGTTCATCAGTGAATTTTGCCAAATAAGCCCCCATGTACGCTTCGTTGCCCGAATCCATCAGCGACATTAGCTTCTCGGAGAATTCTGCATACTCCTTCAGGAATCCCGAAACCGAAAAAACAACTAATAAAATTATCGCCAATATCATTGCATCGATTAACATTGCGCCTAAGCGCCTGCCGAACCCCACCCTCAGTTCCATATTATCAGGCACATAATTATAGTTTTGGTATTGTGCCCGGTAATCGCCCGGCGGTAAATTTGAATTGTTATTGTCCTGCATACATACTCTTTCAATTTTTTTCGTTTAAATAATTCAAAATTACAATCCAATTATGAATAACAATTCCCTTTGCACCAGATAGTAATTATAAACAGTATTAATTCTGTTAATCCTTGCATTAACCACCTGGTAGTTAGCATTCAGGAAGTCGGTAATATTATATGTCCCGACGGAATAATTCTCGCGGGCAGCTTCGAAATTCTTCTCGGCAGATTTCAGCGCGCGGGCAGATATTTCGAGCTGCTTTTCTGCAGCCGCCAGGCTAAGGAACTGTGTTTTTACGGAGAGCCTGATGGACTGCTCGAGCTGCAATTTGTCGATTTGCCTTTGGTTTGCCTGTTGCATGGCAGATTCCACCTGGTAATCGGTCCGGTAATTTTCGAAAATCGGAACTCTCAGGTTTAATCCTAAATATGGAGCCCCCCTGTCACCGAATCCCGAAAATTCTGAATTTGCCCACGACCAGCCGCCCGATGCAGTAACTGTCGGGTAATAACCCGATTTAGCGGCGTCAATGGAAGCATTCAGAGCCTGCAAGTCCGAATTATAAGCTAAATAATCAATTCTTGTATTTAATGCTTTTTTTATAGCATCGTCGAGAGAACCGAATTTAGCACGGAACTGCGATATCGTTTCGCCTGTAATATCCGATGGCAGGCTCGTTTCGTCGAACTGTACTTCCGTATCGGGTTCCCGGCCCATAATATTCAGCAGGTTTGATTTCGAAATATTAAGGTTGTTTTCGGCTGTCACCAGGTCGAGTTCGCGGCTGCCAAGCTCGGCTTCCTGTGCATATACATCCACAACGGGCGAGGTGCCGGCCTTGTATTGTGCATCTATCCGTTCGAGTTCTTTTTGCCCTGTTTTCAGGTTTTCTTCCCTGACTTTAATAATCTGCATGTTTTTAACAATATCAGTATATCCTTTGAATACATCGAGCGATACTTGTTTTTCCCTGAACTTGGATTGCTGTTCGTAATATTCGAGATTATTCTTAGCCCTGGAGTAATTCGATTCCGAAGCAAAACCTTCGAATATATTATAGTTAGCCGAAGCATTCATCGAAAAGCTGTTAATTCCTGATTCCTTCAGCTGCCTGTTGCCCGAAGCAGTAAAGTTTACCGAAGGCAGGTAGAGGTTACCGTAAGCGTTTTTTACATCGGCTTTCGAAATTTCTAACGCCGATGCAGTTCTTTGGATATCGTAATTATTAATTACAGCAATCCTGATGCATTCATCGAGGTTATATCTTGCGTTACTCTGTGCAAAACCAATATTAATAACAGAAATAAATATTAAAAATTTACTTGATAATCTCATATTCTACCAGCTAATAATATCAAAACAATTTGAATAACGAAAAGCAAAATAATTTGTTTCAAAAATAGAAATTTGTTGGAGAACAGCGCTGCATTATTCACCATACCTTTTGATAAGCGATATTTTTCCTCTTTTATCCACTGCCCTGAGAGTAAACCTGAAGGGCTTGCCGCTGTCTTTTGGGGTAAAAATAAAGTATTGGATTATAGTGTTGTCCCTGCTGTTGTACCTGATATACCCCCTTATATCCCTGAATTTTGCATTGCCCTCGATAATAAAATTCGTCACCTCGTTGTATTCCTTTCGGAACAAGCCGAAAGATCGAGTTATTACCTGGACTGTATCCCCGGCCAAATCGACGAGGTTAAGCACTTCGGGGTCGGGGTAATCCATTATTTTAATTCGCCCCCTGTCCAGCAGCATAGTATCCAGGTATCTCTCGAACAATAATGTTTTGTCTATGTCCCCTTCGTCGGGTGTAAAGCTGAAGCGCTGCCCCTGGCTTTGGGCCCTGACAGTATTATCGTCCTTCAGCAGAGCCTTCGTCGGCCTTCCCATAATCGGCAGGTTCGGATTGATTTCATATGTTATGTCGGGATACATCGACTTTTCGTATTTTGCCTGCTGAATCATTCTCGGCACT
>DAINRZ010000142.1:0-8059 GCA_036741575.1 Kapaibacterium sp. (SeqCode) | reverse complement strand
CGGCCCTGGTAGGCCTTTATACCGAAGGCGACGGGCTGACAAGGGCTGCTTTGGCTTAGAACGAAAGCAGCGTTATTTGCCCCTTGCCAAAGGAGATATCTGCCGGGTCTGCGACTTCTTCGATTAATAAAAACATAATTTATGTTGGAATTGATTGGAGGCATTTTGGCGATATTGAAACAATCCTGAGAGGCATTGTAGATTATTTGGATAAAAACGGCTCATCCATCGTTCCCGTGGAGCTTACTTCGTTCAGCGCCGAACAGATTGACAGAAGGATTGCCCTGACATGGGAAACTGCTTCCGAAAATAATTCTTTTATGTTCGAGGTCGAGAAATCGGAATTAAACAGCTGCGATAATGCGAAGTTTCACAAAATTGCCGAATCCAAAGCTTGCGGCAAAAGTACGAAACCGGTCTTTTACGGGCCTGTTTGGGACGGAGAAACCGATTACGGCAAAACATATTCTTACAGGCTTAAGATTTTTGACGCAGACGGGAAATATGAATTCTCCAACATAGTATCTGTTACAATTGATGATCTTACCGGCTTTGCTTTGGGGGATATACTCCCTAATCCGGCGGCAAATGTATGTTCTTTTGGTTTCACAATTGAAACTGATACATACGTTGAAATATCAGTTTTCGGCCTATCCGGCAAGAAAGTTATGTCTATTGCCGGAGAAACCTTGCCGGCAGGCAGCTACACCCGAAATATTGACATAAGCAATTTGGAGCAGGGGACATATTCTATTGTAATGGCTTCAGGCGGAAAGAGCATTATGAAGCAATTGAAAGTAGTAAAATAACAGCCTGATTTAGTAATAGCTTTAATTTGAAACAAGCCTTCCAAAGCTAAAAACTTTGGAAGGTTGTATTATTATATTCGGACCTGATATAATCTATTGTGTTATAATATAATTGCGGGATAATACATGAAATTTTCCTTTAATTTTCGGGCACAATTTCCCTGCCTTCTTTGGCCGAGCGGTAGAGCGCTTCGATAACTTTCATTCTTGCCACTGCTTCCTTTGTAGTTGAAATCACCGGCACAATGCCTTTTACAGAGTTGATAAAGTGCTTTAGTTCGCCTTCGAATGATTTGCGCAGAATGGTTACGTCGTTTTTGATATAAACATCGGGTACGGGCGAATACTTTACCCCGTCGCTTTTCAGCAGCATCAGGGGGTTAACGGTGACAACACCCTTGCTGCCGTGTACGTCGAAGCGAAAATTAGTTCTCGGGCTAAAAAGCGTCCAGCTCGTTTCGAATGTAGCTATACTGCCGTTAACGAAACGCAGGTGGCCAACGCATACGTCTTCGACATTATTCGTCAGGTGGTGAAACACAGAAGCCTGAACCGACTGGAGCGGCAGGAAATCGAATATCCACAGTATTGAGTCGATCATTGTTATTCCAAGGTCGAACAAGACGCCACCGCCGGATTTATCGGCTTGCTCCACCCAGGCTTTTGTGCGCTTTTGCTGCAGCCACCCGGCTTTTGCATAGAAGATTTCGCCGATTTCTCCTTTTGCCACAAAGTTTTTCAGCATTATTGCATCGGGTCGGAACCTGTGGTTCATTCCGACCATTGCTTTTATTGCTTGCTTATCGGCGGCTTCGGCAATGGAAATTGTCTCGGCAAGGTTCCTTGCTATAGGCTTCTCGATAAAAACATGCTTGCCTGCTTCTACCGAAGCGAGCGCTACTTCGGCATGGGCGTCGGTGGAAGTGCATATATCGACGGCATCGATACTGTTGTGGGCTAATAATTCGTGAATATCCCTAAAAACGTGTGGAATGCCGTATCTTTCGGCCACGGCGCGGGCCAGGGAGAAATTTTTGTCGCAAATGGCATTTATTTCAACTGCATCGATGTTCGAAAGTGCTGGGAGATGGAAATTTTGTGCTGCTTCGCCTGCTCCCACCAGTGCAAGGCTTACTTTTTTCATAAACTACCAAATATTAGTTATCAAAAGAACAAAATTAATAATTTCATTTTAATAAATTTTCGGCAGATTTCAATACATCATTAATTTCTATAAGGTTCATGCAATCGAAATGCCCCTTGGGGCAGGCAGCCCTGCCGTAATGAGTGCAAGGCCTGCATGGGATTATCTTTTCTATGATTGCATGCTCGACCCTGTAAGGGGTGAATCCGAATTCCGGCACTGTCGAGCCGAAGATTGCAGCCACAGGCACATGCCTGGCTGCCGACATATGCATTATTCCTGTATCGTTCGAGACGACCAGCCTGCATGTGTCGATAATTCTAACTGTATCGTATATCGATTGGGAGCCTGATAAATCTGTGATTTTACACTTTGCGTTTTCGGCAATTTGGCGGCACACATCTGTGTCATTCCCGCCGCCGAGAAGCACGATTTCGCTCCCGTAGCGATTGTGCAGTGCATTGGCTAGCCCAATGAATTTTTCGGGGGGCCATTTTTTTGTTTGGTGGAATGCTCCGGGGGCAATACCTATACGGCTGCGCGAAGCAATAGACTGGCGAGTCGTGCTGTAGGGAATATAAAAGCCTGCCAGCTTATCTTCGGGCAGCCATAGCTCGAGCCCCCTGCCGTCATCGCCAATTTCCAGCGGGGCAACTGACTCGGAATATATTTGAGTAATATGCTTTTGCCTGTTGGGTATTTTCTTTTTCAGGTAAACCAGGGCCAGCTTGAAGAGCCTGTTTTTATCAATCTTCAGGCACTCTGTTCCCACACCGGAATAAATTTTTTTCGACCGTCTGCTCTTTTGCAAATCGATTATCAATCCATAAGGATTTGATATATCCTGCCCAAAAATTTCTTTTTTTTGCAGTTTTTGTTCAAAGTTGTTTTTTGTTTTGTCATATTTTATTACTTTTGTTATATATGGATTATTGTCAAATATTTCGGAATACTGACTAAAGACAATAGTATCAATATGTGTATCGGGAAAATGTTCTTTTAAATTTCGAACGAGGTGGGATGTAAGTATTATATCGCCCATCGAACTTAATCTTATGACAAGTATTTTATTATAGTTGTTATTTTTTAAATTTTTCATAAATTTGATAAAACGATATTATTAATAAATAACAAATATCTTGAATTATGAATTATACAATTGAACGCAGGGACAATATAGTAATTTTTGCGGTAAAAAACACGAATCTGGACACAGCAGTATCGCCACAGTTCAAGGCAGAGATTTTAATTGTTGCACAGCCAAATATAGATGCGCTTATTCTTGACCTCAGCACCGTTGAATATGTGGACAGCAGCGGCCTTGGCGCTATGCTCCTGGCCCATCGCCAGCTTGTCGATCACGAGATTCCTGTCGTACTTGTCGGCGTACAGGAGACAGTCATGAAAATGCTCGAGATATCACACCTGAGGGATATTTTTGATTACTTTGGAAGTGTCGATGAAGCCGTAGATTTCCTAAACAGTGAAGAAGATGTATAAATTATTGGGATATAATAGAATTAATTATGAAATACCAGGTAGATAAAAAAGACAACATAGTAGTATTTACGCTCCACAATACAACATTGGATTCGCTGATATCGGCTAAGTTCAAGGCTGAAATTTTGGCTATTGCAAAAGACGATATTGACGGTATTGTCATAGATCTGTCAAACGTTGCCTATATCGACAGTTCGGGCATCGGAGCTATGCTTTTTACACACAGGCAGTCCAAGGAAAATAATTTCCCTGTTGTTATTGTCGGTATTCAGAATACTGTCTTCAAGATGTTCAGGATATCACACATGGATAATTTCTTCCAGTATGAAGATTCAGTCGATAACGCACTGGAGAAGCTGTCATAATTGATTGAATAGTATGATTCCTGTTATTTGATTAACTCTCCGGGGACTGCTATTTGTTTTCTTTAAATACCGAATCGGGTACACCTTTATTCACCTGATAATTGTTGTAATAAACAAAAACCTTGCCCCTGACATTTTCCGTCAGAGGCTTTTTCTTTGTTTGTGCGCCTGTGAAATCCTTTGGAAGGTTGTCTTTTTTAATATCAAAAACGAATGTCAGCTTTGTCGGCAGTGGGTATTGCAAGGATTTCCCGTAATCGAGCAAAAGAGTGAAGGAGCCCTGCTTTCTAGAAGTTGATTCAACTTTTCTGATAAAATTTGTCGATTTATCCACCCAAATGGTGGTCAGGATTATCTCGGAGTTTTCTTCGAGGGGTACAATTTTAATCTGGTGGACAGGGTATCCGTCGATAAGTGTTTCTTTGACATAAACAGGTGTAAAATTGCCCCTGAAAATCCTGTTTGGTGTAAAATTGAGGCCTTCTTTGGGCATTAGTGCAAAGTTTTTGCTTTTGATACTGATTTTGTCAGGCTGTTTAAAATAAATCCTTGCACTGCCGTCGGGAACGTCCATAAATTCCACGTCGATTTTAATTGAGACATCGGCCTGGTAATCTTTTATCTTATTGAATGCAGCCTTTACGGATGATATAATCTGTGTAGGGTCGGGCTGCTGTGCAATAGAGTTCTCAAAAGAGGCCAGAGAAAAAAAAAGCAAAAACAGAATAATCGATGGAAATCTTTTATTAATCATGTCAGTATATCCTTTTTTCTGAATGCAAAAATTGTTAAAATAAAGAACACCGCAATATGCCCCAGCATTACAAACGAGGAATTACCGAGCGACTCGAAATCGGCAGGATTATTAAACACAGCCCTGTATTCCATGATATGAGTTGTGAACAGATAGGGTTTTATAGCTTCGACGAAATCGAAATTCAGGGCAGAGATTATCAGGAAAACGATAATAACTGCCATTGTTGATACAATGGGGCCAATCGAATTTTCGACGAATGATGAAAACATGAATGCCAGGGAATTTATGGCCGACATACTTAGGAAAGCGTAACCGAATGCAATCAGAAAACGCCACAATACATCGTCGGAGCTGAATATGGTTATTTTATTCGAGATTACGATTAATTCGCCCGGCCCGAATAATGCCAGCCCCAGGCCAAGAGTCATTAAAGCAAAGAACACTATTACAGCAAGGGTGTAAATCTCTCCGGCAATAAATTTTGATGCAATTATACTTAATCTCGAAACAGGCCTTGTAACCAGCAGGCGGTATGTGCCGCCTGTTGCTTCGCCGGCCAGCAGGTCGCCCGAAACCAGAGAAATAAGGAAAGGTAATTGTATTATCAACATACTAAGAATCATGTATGTTATCAGGTAGCCGTTCAGGAAATTGCCAACAAAGACAAACCTGTCCTGAAGGTTCTGAGTGAAGTGGTTCAGGAAAGTCTCGCCCTGGAAATACATGGCAATCTGCACTATCAAGCCTATCAGGCCTATTGCAATGAAACTTATGTATGTGCGCCATTTGCTGAATATTTTATATAGCTCTATCGAAATCAATCCGAACATTACTCGCCTCCCTGGGTCAAATTGAGAAAATATTGCTCGAGCGAGCGGGCAGGAACTATAGATTGCACCGGAATACCGGCTTCTACAAGCAGCTTGTTTATTGCCGGTATATTATCCTTGGTGGTTTTCAGTATAAAAAATCCGTCCGATTTCTCTTTTAAATACTTTGCCATTCCTTTTTCTTCCAATACTGCTAATGCCTTTCGGGGATTTCCAGTTTCGAATTTTACTTCAATTTCTCCTGAATTGATTAGATCGGCAACCTTCCCTTCTATTACTTTTTTGCCTTTGTCGATAATTATCATCCTGTTTGCTATTGCTTCAATTTCGTAGAGAATATGCGAAGACAGGAGTATCGTTTTTTTCTTTTCGCTGCTTAGCGAGAGAATAAGGTCTCTTATTTCCTTCATACCCTGTGGGTCCAAACCAGTTGTCGGTTCATCCAGAATAATAAGCTCGGGATTGTGCAGCAAAGCCTGGGCAATTCCAAGCCTTTGCTTCATGCCGTGAGAGTATGTCTTGACTTTGCTTTGCGCCCTTTCGGCCAGGCCGACTGTTTCGAGGGTTTTCATTATATTGGCTTTCGAGGTATCGCAGCCCGAAATCCTGCCGAGAATTTCCAGGTTTTTAAAAGCTGTCAGGTATTTGTAAAAATCAGGTTTCTCAACAATAGCCCCTACTTTTTTCAGGATATTCAGCCTGTTCCGGTTCAGCGGCATTCCAAAAATGCTTATCTCGCCTGCGGTAGGATAAATAAGGCTAAGCATCATCCTGATTGTTGTGCTTTTGCCGGCGCCGTTAGGCCCCAGGAACCCGAATACATCTCCGCCGAATACCTCGAACGAAAGGTTGTCAACGGCTTTGAATCCCTTATAATGCTTTGTCAGGTTACTAATTTTAATAACCGAATCGCCATTAGCCATAATTAATTTTGTTTTAAAATGAACAAATCCAACTACATTGAACGCAAAAACTGCTTATTATTGCATTTTTACAGTTTTCAAAACCATTATACGATTATTATAACTATTGGTTATATTTTTTTGGGAAAAATTTCTTTTTTTATCGTTTATTTGAAACAATTGCAGTTAAGGCTTTATCTTTGATAATCCGGCCAGGGAAAGTTATCATAGGTGTTTCCGGATAACTGTTTGCAATAAATGATTGCCGGGTTTTGCAACCGGTTTTTTTTATAAATTACGTGAGTTATGGAAAATTATTTATTAAGTATTGAGGCTGAAATATGAAACTACAACCTGCTTTATTAAAAGCAGTTCCATTGCTTTTGCTTATTGGTGGAATGGCATTATCGGTTACCACAAGCCAGGAGCCTCCTTGGTCGATTGAAGATATCGATAATTACGGGGACTCAATCAACATAAGGCACAAACTGCACAAACACCCGCTGCCGCTTAAAATATTCGGGTTCAGGCCAGGCTATGCCACCGACAGGCAAATGGCAAAAAATCTTGGCTCAGGTTTGTACGATAAAGAAGGCGGCCACATCGGCTCGAGGTTCTATGATTATCCCGGCAGGGGAATTCAGGTTTATTATTCTATCGGAGTCGATAACATTGTAGATTATATATCCGTTACATCAGCTGCTTATCCGTTCGGGTATTTCGAGGGCAATAAAGCCAATAACAGGGATAGAATCCCCGGCTGGGCAAACCTTAAGCTTACCGGAGGCATATCTCTCGGCTCAAGCCCCGAAAAGTTAAAAGCCTGCTATGGAGTGCCGAACTACGATTACAAAGAAGATTCGGTCAGGATAATAATATATATGGACGGCACCGAAGAATGGAAGGAAGTAGCCCATTACGAAGCAACTTTTTCGTATATCGGTGATAAGCTTGTAAGAATGAGTATTTACAATGGAGAATAATTCTAACGTTGTTTTTCGGCAACAATAAAATTAGTGGTTGCCATCGAAGGCAGCAGCCTGTTGAAAATCTTTGAGTATAGTGTCGAGCCGGCCTTTCTGTTGAAAGTAATGATTTTGTAGTTCTTGGCTCTCAGGTATCTTTTGAAGGAGATAGGCTGGCACAGGTGAACAGCGTCGTCGTCGCTTCGCTGGAAAAGGATTTCACCATTTTCCATTCTTGGATAAATTAACAGGAACTTAGGTTTCTGCGAAAATAAAGCTTCCATCCACCAGCCTATCGACCTGAAAAAACCGGCAAGGCTGTCGCCAAAAGTATTATACATCCAAAACCTGTCTTTCTTTGTCAATATATGTTTCATAGCAGTTATTGCCACATTTATTCCCGACCAGTTCGGGCAGTCAATAATCAGCCGTCCGCCGGGTTTCAATACCCTGTCCATTTCGTCGAGAGTATTTTCAGGATATACCAAATGCTCTATAACACATAGTGAAGATACGGCATCGAAAGTACTTTCTGCAAAAGGAATTTTACTATCTGTATATGATACGAGATTGGTATTCTTGTTTTTTAATTTTGCTGAATATTCCCTAAGTTTTTCATCGGAGAAGTAATCGAGCCCAAAAACTTTTTTATAACCATAACCAGCAATAGTATCAGGTATTCTCCACGTCCCCGAACCAACATCAAGCAGTTCTGAATTTTTATCAGGAACATACTTATTAATATAGTCAGCATATTTTTCGTATGCATCCTGGGATCTTTCCAGTA
>DAINRZ010000141.1:0-8074 GCA_036741575.1 Kapaibacterium sp. (SeqCode) | reverse complement strand
ACAAAAACAAGCTGCCGAGCGACGACTGGTGGAGTGTCGATAGCATAATGCCCAGCACTACAAGCGGAATCCTGATTTTAAAAAGGAAGGCATGCAGGCGAGCAAGCAGTTTTAGCCCGGGGAACCTTTCGAGCACTACAGGCATAAATTCGAGAAACAGCACCGTCAGATAAAGCATGACGCACCAGCCTACTTCAAACAATGGTGAATGCGGATTCCAGAAAATAATCATATGCCAGATGTTCCACGGCAGGCCAAGGTCGAATAATAAGCCTATGACTACAGCAATATAGCCCAGGAACGCCGTCAGGATGGCAGCCCGTGCTATGGGGTGGAATTCCTTCCTGCCGAATATGTAATTTATTGCTGCAATAACAAATCCGCCGGCTGCCAGAGCCACGCCTCCCATAACGTCGAATCCAATCCAAAAGCCCCAGGGGGTATTGTCGGTAAGGTTAGTCGTCACACCAAGGCCGAAAATGAACCTGGTGAGGGCAACGGCGGCAGCTACCCCCAGAATAATCCATAATAACAATTTGAACCTGCTAATTCTCTCCATTTTCTGGCTCCTTCATTTCATTTTCTAATTTCTGCCTTCTTTTTACCATCCAGTAAATACCGGACATTACAGCACCCATACCGACGAATGCAACCGGAACCGAACCCATTGCCCATTTGGTCAGGGCAGGGTAGGGGTCGTTGAAGTCGGGTGCTCCCAGCAGATGCTTGTCCTTTTCTATCCTGTTATTGTAATAAAGCAGGAAGTCGAGCGGGCATTCTTTCGAAGTAATGTATAGCACGTTGGTGCCGCCTGCTTCTTTTTCTCCGTAGATTATATCCAGATATTTTTCCGGTTCAGCTTCAATCCTCTTGCGGGCAATTTTCAGCAGCTGACCCCTCTCGCCATATATCGTAGCTCCTGTGGGGCATGCCTGAGTGCATGCAGGCTGCTCGAGCCTGCCCGATACTATATTGTCGTGGCATAATATGCATTTCCTGATATACGGTACTGCCAAATCCCAGTCGTACCTTGGAATTCCATATGGGCAAGCCATCATGCAATAGCGGCATCCCAGGCACTTATCACTATCGTAAACCACTGCTCCTAAATCCGTCTGGTGGAGGGCTCCCACAGGGCAGGCTGCTGCGCAGGCCGGTTCCTGGCAATGCCTGCATTGCTTGCGCAGGTAGTATCCGTCTTTGCTAAGCACGGAAGTCCAGTTGCGTGCCGATAAGCCGTCGTTTTTCTGCCAGTCCCTGGGTTTGTCGGCTCCCAGTTCATTTGTCATTTTGCAGGCCGTAACGCATTGAGTGCAGCCAATACACTTCGTTATGTCTGTTAAAATAGCTTTCATAGTTTCTGCCCTTCCTTTCCAAGAATTTTTTCTACGTTGGCAGGGCCCTGCGGGTAGAACTTCCACGATCGGGCGGTAATCCATTGCCCCAACGGCAGCAATACACAGTGGGCGATTTTTGTGAATGGTATTAGTATAAATATAATATTACCGCTAATTATATGAACGAGCATAAAGAAATTGTATGCGCCCGGGGTGACGGATGCATTGGCGCAGATAAACCCGGTGACGAACGGTGCCAGTAGCAGGAGCGGCCAAGCGAAGTCCTGCTTTCGGCTGATAAAACGAGAAGCCTTGTTCGAAGCCCTCATAATCAGCAATACTATACCCATGGCGATTGTCAGCATGGTCAGAATATCTGCAATATTTTTTGGGAGCGATATGCCAACCCAGCTTATACCCGAAGACCTGTCGAAAAGCAGGGCATGATCGAAAAGCAGCAGCGGGGTAAGCAGCAAGCCTATGTGGAACAGTATAGAAACCACAGAATACACCGGCTTTGTGCGGAACGACCTGATAGGGAGAACGTAACCCAGGGTCATTTTCTTGACATAAGCACCGGGAATCTGTTTGTCCGAAGCTTTGCCCTTAGCTTCGGCGCCATTGATAATCGATAGAACTAGCGCCCTTATAAGGCCTAACGCCATGACTGCAAACGCAAACCTGAAAAAGGGGCCTTTAGCAAAATTTAGTAATTCTTCCATATTAAAAGTAACTTCATATTAATCAAACAAAAATATTATTCGGGATATATGGGTGTGTGCCCTCGATGACTTCTAATCCTGCCTTTGCTTTAATTTTGGCAATGATAGTGTCTTTGTATGGGCAATGGTCAATAAGACAAGGGCTGATATGCACTTTCGTGGGTTTTTCGCCGTTTTTTAAATTCCACAACCCAAACTGAGCAAGCCTGGTAACCATAATCGAACCGGGGCAACCCCCGCCGTTCAATAGTCCGATTAAAACGGAGTCGGTGCCGGCATAGCGAGCAAATTCGCCTTCGCGCCTGTTGAACCCCACCATGCATCTGCTGCATCCTATACAGGCGTCGTTCATTGCCATTTTGCACCCGATGATGAGTATTTTTTCCATATTACTCCTTATCGATTACAATCGCTTTAAGAATTAAATCGTGCAATCCGAGCAGTTCGCCGTCCACATTGTTGTCTTCCATCAGTTCTCGCACCTGCTTTTTGCAGTTGGCGCACGGTGCAACGACGTAGTGGGCTCCTGTTTGCCTAATTTGCTCAGCCTTTTTCAATCCCGATACATTGGTTCTGTATTTTCTGATTTCATCTATGGAAACGGTGCCGCCACCGCCGCCGCAGCAATAATTATCGGTGCCTGTAGGGGTCATTTCCACAAAGTCTCTGCAGAAGGCCTTAAGAATTTCTCGAGGCTCTTTAACTATCCATCCCTGGCGGGCGATATTGCACGGATCGTGGTATGTTACCCGCTCAGTAATTTTATTTGGGTCGATTTTTATTTTGCCTTCTTTCAGCAGCTTGTGTGTAAGCTGCAGAATATTAACAACTTCCGGAGCATCGTCTCCCTGCCAGTAGGTTTTTAGGAAGGTGGCGCTTCGGGTGGCATGGCCGCATTCGCCTATAAGCACCTTTTTTGCTTTTAGCCTGCGGGTTTCTTCTTCGATTTTACCCAGCACTCTGCCCAGAACGAGGTCGCTATAGAACAGGCCGTAATTAATTGCATCGAAATATTTCGAGCCTATTGTCCAACTGATACCTGCCTGGTGCAGCACGGCAGCAATTCCCATCAGCGTTTCGGCTTCCATCAGATAATCAGATACAGGCGCGAAGAAAATATACTCTGCATCTTCCACATCAATGGGGAATTTAATATCGGCCCCGAACGTTTCCATAAGTTCTTCTTCCAAAAACTCGAGCGAATCCTTGAGAGCAACCAGCGGTATAGCCGAAGTATTTCCGGTTTCGCCGTGCAATTGCTCTCTGGTCGAGATTACAAGCGCCCTGGGAGTCAGGTTCATCTCGGCCAGGATATACCTTGCCAGGTGTGTCAGCAGCCCGTGGTCGAGCCCGGAAGGGCATTCCAGCACGCATTTGCGGCATGCCGTGCAATTCCAAAACGAATGCTGCATTTTGGAGATATGCTCTTCGGTCAGTTCGAACCCGCCGAAAATCCTGGCATACATCGAGCCTTCCAGAGAAAAATACCTTCTGTAAACGGAAAGTATAAGCTCCGAGCGGTAACAGGGTATGTCCCTTATATCTTCGGTAGTGTTATAGACATGGCAGGCAGTGGTACATTTTGCACATTTAGCACTTACTTTGGAATAATGCTCGAGCGCTGCCCTGTAGTTGGATTCTTTGAGTATGGCGGCAAAAATCTTTAGGAATTCATTCACCCTGTCGGTTTCAGGCGTCTTCTCTATTATATATTTCATTTCGGGTATGTCGATACCCTTTTTCATTTCTTTTTTATTCGAATCTACCATTTGATTACCTGATTTTTTTAAATACTTAATATATCCTTGATTCTTTTCAGCAATAAATCCCTGTCAATCGGCTTCTCGAAATAAGCAATAGGTGGGTGCACCTGCTTCCTTGTGCTGATAAAGTTTTCGAATTCCTTTGATACACCTGTAATAATGAAAACGGGAATATTCATTGTTGCGTCGTTTTCCTGAATATCTCTTATGGCTCGCACGCCCGATTCCACAGGCATGGTAATATCGAGTGTAATCAGGTCGGGCTTCTCGGATACAGCTTTTTCATAGCCTTCTTTGCCGTCGTAAGCGGTAATAACCTGAAAACCGCTGTCTTCGAGGAATGTAGTAAGGTATTTTACAATATCCATGTCGTCATCCACGATCAGTATCTTTTTCATATTCTTTCCTCCAAATAAATTTGTTTATAAGTTTTGTAATTGAATCTCTTGCTATATTTTGCATTTCATATTCAACCCTTTCGAGTTTTGAAAAAATCTGTTTCCTGCCAAAAATACTAATAATGTTAATTGAAAATGCAGTAGAAAATTCAGAATAGGCGCTGAAATTAATAATTGTAATCGGTATGTTGTTTTGTAAATCCATATAAATCAATTATTTAAGAAGATTATTAATAAGTATTCATTTATTTCTACGATTAGAATTTTCTTCTTCTATTGATTTTAATAGGATTACGCAAATAAGATTAATTTTATTTCATTTTAGGTGTTGCTGAATTATTATTTAATTTAGCCATAAAGTGCAAAAATGGTACATTAATAGTTTTTTGACATCTTATTTTGGATTTTTTTATATTTGTTAAAATGAAAAATCGGAAAAAATATGACTAAACATGACGAACTGAAATGTATGCTTGGCAGCCAGATGATTGAATTGGTTCCTTATAATTTGGCTATCATAGATAATGAAATGAATATCGTTCAGGCAAATAGGAATTTCGAACAGTATTTTGGCGATTGGGCAGGTAAAAAATGCTTTATGGCATACAAAAAATCTGGAAACAAATGTATGCACTGCAACGCTCACGAGGTATTTTCGCTCGGCGAGTCGAGGGTTTCCAACGAAGCCGGCTACGATAAAAACGGTAAGGTGTGCCATTATGTGGTGCACAGGGCCCCGCTGAAAGACAAAAACGGCAATACGAAGTATGTTATGGAAATGTCCACTAACGTAACTGAAACAACCAGGATTCAGCATGAATACAACCTGCTATTCGACAATGTACCGAGCTATGTGTCGATAATAGACAGAAATTACAGGATTGTTAAAGCTAATAAAAAACTTAGGGATACATTTGGCGAAGTTCATGGTAAATATTGCTTCGAAGTCTATAAGAAAAGGAAAAAAAGATGCCGCCATTGCCCCGCTGCTATGACCTTCCGCGACGGCCTGGAGCATACTTCGTCCGAATCGGGAATTACATACTCCGGAGATGAAACACAATATGTGGTAAATACAACCCCCCTTTCTAATAACGAAGATGGCGTCCAGCTTGTAATCGAGATTGCTACAGATATTACAGAGATAAACGAATTGCAGTTAAGGCTGCGCCGCACCCACGATTTCTATGTGTCGTTGATTGAGAACGCCGGCTTGGGTGTTATTGCTGTCGATGAAAGAAACAAAACAGTTATTATTAATAATTATGCCAAACCGCTGCTCTCCTGGAGTTCGTTTAAAAAACCGGTATTCAACCAACTGAAAAGCATGTTGCCCGATAATTTCTTTGACGATAAAGACTTAAGGAAGATCATATCGGACGAGGCGGAAACCAGGATTACAGATACCGAAGGCAGGGAAATACCCATCAGGTTTTCGGCAATAAGGCTCTTTAGCAACAACAAATATATCGGCAGGGTAGCCTTTATGCAGGATATCAGGCAGATGAAGGAATTGGAGAAAAGCATGCTCGAAGCCGAGCGCCTAAGCGCTGTAGGCCAGACTGTTGCCGGGCTGGCCCATACCATTAAGAACCTGCTGATGGGCCTCGAAGGCGGTATGTACATCGTCGATACCGGACTGCACAAGGGCGATGCAGGCAGGATTGTTGAAGGCTGGCAGATATTACAGCGCAATTTCACGAAAACTACCGATATGGTTAAGGGATTCCTCAGCTTTTCGAAGGGCAGGCAGCCCGAGCTGCAGCTGGTAAACCCAAACAAGCTCGTTAAAGAAATAATCGACCTTTACAAGGATACGGCGATGAACCAGAATGTGAGGCTTGTAGCAGAGCTGTCCCAGAAAATGTATAAAATTCACCTCGACCCCGAAGGAATCGAATCCTGCCTGACTAATCTCCTTTCGAATGCTATAGACGCCGCTTCAGCCAGGGATGACAGGCAGGGCAAGGTGGTAATTAAAACCGAAATAAAAGACGGCAATATGGTTTTCGAAGTTGTCGATAACGGTTGCGGTATCGATTCGGATATAATGAAGAATATATTTACTACATTCTTTACCACGAAAGGCAATAAAGGAACGGGGCTTGGGCTGCTGACAACGAACAAAATCGTGAAAGAGCACGGCGGATTTATCGACGTAAGCTCACAGCCCGGATTTGGCTCTGCGTTTAGGATTACATTATCCATTAACAGGCTTAACTCGATATATTTTAATAACTTGAAATAAAAATCTACACGGAGGCGTAATGAGTATTTATAGTGAAAAAAAGATTCTGGTGGTTGACGACGAAGAAGATGTTAGGGCTTACCTAAAATCGGCACTCGAAGATGCCGGCTTTTGTGTCGAAACTGCTGTCGATGGCCTGGATGCTGAGCAAAAGTTGCAAGCGGGCCTACCCGACCTGATATCTCTCGATTTGGTTATGCCAAAACATTCTGGTATTAAGTTTTATCACGACCTTCAAAAAAACAAGAAATGGTCGAAAGTTCCTGTATTGATTGTAACAGGCCATGCCCGCGACGACCTTGGCAAGGCAGATTTCGATGCGTTGATGATGCAGGGCCCCGGTATTTATTTGGAAAAACCGGTCAAAGCTGATAATTATATCGGGAAAATTTGCAGCCTGCTGGATATTGATCCACCGCAAAGAAGCGACTCCACTGAAGATAACGATACCGAGAAGCTAAAGGCAGAGCTTATGAAAAACCTGGCAAGCGCAGACAAAGATTCATTGAAAAAGGCTCTGGAAGCCATGAAGAAACAGACTTAGTTTTAGCTGTTTATTATCTTGATGATTTTCCTTTTTTTCATTAATGATTATAAAAAATCCAATAATTAGGATTTGTCGTATTCTATTGTATAATTTTGCTTATTATTATTGGAAGAATAGGAATTATTAATATGAATAGAAGGGAATTCCTGAAAAGCGCCATAACCGGCAGTATGGCTGCCGTTGCAGGCACGGCTGCGTTTGCAGGTATGTCGCGGCTGGCGGCTGCCAAGCCTGTAAGCATTACGGCAAGCATGGGCGGCAGCGTGGCATCTAAGGAAACATTGAAGAAGTTCGATTCCATTATCGGCACTGTGAAAAAGAATAATTGGCAGTCGCTCGATATCGGCAGCCTGACCGGCAATATCGGCAAGCTGTTTATCGATACGCCTTATGTGGGCGGCACCTTAGACCCCGCCGGACCCGAAAGGAGCATTGCCGACTTTACCGGGCTGGACTGCGTTACCCTGTTCGAAAATTCCCTCGGTATAGCCAGAATAATTAAAAAAGGCAAATTTACTTTTGGCGATTTGCTGGACGAGATAAAATTTACGCGCTACAGAGGCGGCAGGCTGAGCGATTACACCTCGAGGCTTCACTATACGGCGGACTGGTTTTACGATAATGAACAAAAAGGCGTTGTGGACGATATTTCCAAAGAACTCGGCGGCAAGAAGTTCCCATACAAAGTATATTTTATGTCGAAAAACCCTAAATATTACCGTGCCCTGCGGGAAAACGAGTCCCTCGTGCCGGTGATAGCCGGTTTCGAGGATAAAATAAACGCAAGGGCATATTATTATATTCCCAAAGATAAAACTGCCCGGATTGAAGGCAAACTTCAAACCGGCGATATCGTAGCTTTTGCTACTAATAAAAAAGGGTTGGATTATGCACACACAGGCCTCGTGTTTATCGACGGAAAAGGCCAGGCGCGGCTGCTTCATGCTTCTTCGAAAGACAAAATCGTGAAACTCGACACTACAATATCGGATTACGCTAATAAAATTGAAACTAATATAGGCATATCCATTGCCAGGCCCCTGGATATAAAAACCAATT
>DAINRZ010000140.1:0-8186 GCA_036741575.1 Kapaibacterium sp. (SeqCode) | reverse complement strand
TAATGCTTTTTGCCTGCAAGTACGGATACATTACAGGTTTCGGCAGGTGCTTCCTCATTAATAATCTCTACTGAGAAAGCAGTATTCTGAATACCAAGCTCGGCAAGTATTTCAACTATCTTTCTGCTGAATTCCCGGGATGCTTCTTTTCTTTTTCGGCTTACTTCAAATGCAATTTCGCCTGATAATGCTTTCTGGGCGGCAATACTTTCGCGAACTTCACTGAGCGCCGAATCATAGTTATTTATCAATTCAATCTCAGTTTCCAGGTACCCCTGCCTCTCTATTACCGCTTCCAGGCTGCCGTATCTCTTACGCAGGGATATCAGTTTAGAGAGCCTCAATCTCAATTCATCGGTTTTCTGCGGGTCGAGACCAATGTTTTCGGCATAACTGGAACAGAATTTTGCAATTTCATCGAATGTTATAATAGCTGATTCACATTCTTCGATATAATCGGCAAATTGAGGGTCTATCCCTGATAATTCCTTTAGAGCCCTTAGGACGGCTGTGAGGTAATCCCTGGCAGGGTTCTCATCGCCCGATATGGTATTACTAATTGAAGCAGCAAGGCCGCTGAGCTTTTCGGCATTTTCCAGGACTGCAAGCTCACGCGCAATAGATTCATCTTCGCCTGGCTTTGGGCTTACTTTAGATATTTCATTCAGTTCAAAAGTATAACTTTCGCGCTTGTCTTTTAGCGAAGTTTCTTTTTGGAGTAATACTTCGTATTCCCGGATTTTGCCGATTAATTTGTTGTATTCACTCTTGTATTCATTCAGGTATTCGCCGGTACCTGCAAAAGCGTCGAGTATGCCGCAATGGTTTTCCCTGCGAAGCAAAAGCTGGTGGTCGTGCTGGCCGTGAAAATCTACGAGCAGGTCTCCGGCTTCCTTCATTAATGTTAGCTGTACCGGTGTATCGTTAATAAAACACCTTGAATTGCCCTTGGCTGATATTTCGCGCCTGAAAATCAATTCCCCGTATTCGATATCCAGTTCTTCGTTCCTAAGGATTTCGCGAACAGGATGTTCTTGCGGCAAATCAAATTTCCCTTCGATTACAGCTTTGCTTTCGCCGGATTTCACGAAATCGGACGAAGCCCTTTCGCCAAGAATAAGCATCAGGGCATCGACGATAACCGATTTGCCGGCGCCGGTTTCCCCGGTAATAATATTTAGCCCGGGCCCGAAACTTGCCTCGAGCTCGCCAATAAGAGCGAAATTCTTTATATAAAGAGTTTTAAGCATATTATTGTCAATTTTCAAATTTGATATTGACAAAAATAACAAACTCTTTTGTTGTTTGTGTATTAATTAAATCATTAAAGGTAATCTTCGAGGTCTTCTTCGGTTTCTACATAAACCCTGCGGGCTTTACTGCCGTCGAATGGCCCGACAATACCAGCCGATTCGAGTTCATCGACAATTCTGCCTGCACGGGCATACCCTACCTTAAGCCGCCTTTGTATAAGGGATACAGAACCCTGCTGATGTGTTACTATTAATCTTGCTGCTTCCTCGAAAAGCGGATCGCGGTCTTCTCTGGAAATCGTTTTAGCTTCGCCACTGCTTTCGTTTAGGCTCGGCAAGAAATAGGGCTGCGAATATCCCTGCTGCATGCCTATATGCTCAGTAATTTTTTCTACTTCTTCGGTACTCAGGAAAGCGTTTTGGAGCCTAATCGGTTTAGGTGTGCCATTGGGCAGGAACAGCATATCGCCCTGGCCGAGCAGGTGCTCGGCTCCGCCCATGTCGAGGATTGTTCGTGAATCGAATTTCGAAGCGACGAGGTATGCTATCCTTGCAGGGAAATTTGCTTTGATAATACCTGTTATAACATTCACCGAAGGCCTCTGGGTAGCCACTACCAGATGTATGCCGATAGCCCTGGCCAGTTGGGCAAGTCTTATTATGGGCGTCTCCACTTCTTTGGAAGCAGTCAGCATCAGGTCGGCAAGCTCGTCTATTATTACTACAATATAAGGCATTTCCCTGTGGATAATACCATTGCCGTCCTTAATTTTGCCCTGCCTTATCCTTAAGTTGTAATCCTGAATGTTTCGTTGCCCTACTTTCGAGAGAATGTCGTACCGCCTGTCCATTTCCATACACAGAGACTTCAAAACAATAACAGCGCTCTCCGGATCTGTTATTATCGGATCGTTCAGATCGGGCGAAACAGCAAGGTAATGGCTTTCGAGCCTGCTATACTGCTGTAGCTCTACTTTTTTCGGATCGACTATTACAAATTTCAGGTATTTAGGGTGTATCTTATACAGCAGAGAAGTGATAATAGTATTTATCCCGACGCTTTTGCCTGCGCCGGTAGAACCAGCAATCAGCAGGTGGGGCATTTTAGTTAGGTCTGTGCAGTAAACATCGCCGGATATTGTCCTGCCGAATGCAAGTGGAAGGCCGAAATTGCCCTGCTGGAATCCCTGTGAAGTAATAATGCTTTTAAACCTGACCATTGTCCTTTTCCTGTTGGGTATTTCAATACCTACAGTGCCTTTGCCTGGGATGGGGGCTATTATCCTGATACCTTTGGCTTTCAGGGCCATAGCAATATCGTCGGCAAGGCTTTCTATCCTGCTTATTTTAATTCCAGGCGCCGGTACAAACTCGTATTGAGTGACAACAGGGCCGGGAGTAACCGTAAGGTTCTCAATATATATCTTGAATGTTTCTAATTTTTCCTGTAAAATTTTGGCGTTTTCTTTCAATTCTTCATCATCTATGTCCGAATAGCCTTCTTCATCGTCCAGGTAATCGATGACCGGGAATTTATAGTCTATTTCTTCATCGAGAATTGAAGTGCCAATAGGATTTACTAACTTCTCGGAAGTATTAATCTTTATAGCAGGTTCCGGCTCTTTTTCTTTGACGGTCACCACAAGCGGTTTATCAGCAACCAACTCAGGCAAGCTTTTAAAGTAATCATTGGTATCTATTGGTGTTTCTGCCGCAAAATCTCCTTCATCAGGATTCTCTGGTATGCTGTCGGCCACAACGCTCGTCTCGCAGCCATCCGGTTCGGTGTCAGTATGTGATGATTCGTATTTATACTCCAAATCCAATATCTCTTCGGCACCTGATGTTTTGGGGGTATCTTCATTTTGTGCTGTATCTGAAATTTCTGTATCGGCTTCAGTTTTACCGTCATTTTGCTGAACTTCGAAATTTGTGGTATCTTCGGGTGGGCGGGTATCATCCAAAGCCAAGGCCCCAACTAAGGATTCCTGCTCCGGTATTGGCTGCTCTGATATTGGAACTTGCTGTTTACTTGCCTCTTTGTTTTCTTCAATTAGTTTTTCTACCAGTGAATTACCCCGGCTTTCTTCCTTTTCGGGGCTGTAATTCATCACAGGATTTACCTTATTTATCGGATTGTTGACCTTGATATCAATGCTGCCTTTGATAATTCTGGCAGGTTCCTCGTGAATATGGCCTTCTCTTATTGGCTTTAATTCGTTGCCGTACTCTTTTATTGTATCACTCTTGCTATTTTGCCGGGCAACCGGTTCTGTTTTCTTTTCGGTTTTCTGTCTGTTATCTTGCCTGGGTGGTGGCTTAAGCGCAGAAATTATCTTTTTGAAAACCGATACCCGGTTTGCTCCTGTTTCATCGCCGGATTTTTCGCTTTCTGGTTTTTCTTTTCTGCCGAATAGGCTGCTTTTCCACCTCCTAATGTTGTCTTCACCTTTGTTGAACGCTCTTTCGAAAACCAGGTCAACCTTTACATTTGTCATTCTGATAAGCACGAATACTGCTCCAGCCACAAAAAGGAGCATGGCGCCGAAAGCCCCGAGCAGCATTGAAAACAGGCCTGCAAACATTCGGCCGACTGCCCCGTACCATTCCCTGCCAAGCTCGGCAGTCCACGACAAGCTTGAAAAGGCCGCAACAGAAGATGATATCAATGCCATGATTATTACGACAGCCCATGCCTTTCTCTTTGTTTCACCGCTGACGCAGTTCCGCCTGAAAAGTTCTACTGCAATTATAAAAATTAAAAAGGGCATAGCTAAAATTGAGTAACCCAGGAGAGAATTATAGGCAAAATCAGAAGTAATTGCACCGATTAAACCGAGCCAGTTTTGTGTAGCGTCAACTTTTGCTTTTACTATATCGCTGCCGGTAAAAAGCCCGAAAAACTCTTCGAAGGAAAGCCTGGTATGAATAAAGTCCTTAGGTGTATATGATACTAACGACAATAACAGGAATACCGAAAAAAACACCATTAATATGGACATTGCCTTGGCATTCCTGGGATTGTAATTAACACCACCGCTGCCTCCGTTACCTGCGGTATCCTCAGAATGCCTTTCTTCCCTATTCTTATCTCTTTTTATGATAACATTATCATGAATGTCATCCAATATAATACCCCCTTTTTTTCTTAATGCTGCCGTAATTGATGTAATTTAAGAAAAAAAAGGCTAATTTTCAATAAATCTCTTAATAATAAAGTTGTTATCGACTAATGGAATAACGGGGAAAATGTTCGGGGTAAAAGCTGTACGGATATCTTCTTCGAAACCAAGTTTTCTTAGCAATGTGGCATGTTCGCGGCTGGAGAGGAATTCGACGATTTCATCTGAATGCATGTTGTATAGATTTTCTGCCGCATGTGCTGAATCCGACATTTCCAGATCTTGGAAATACTCTTTCATCCTGCTGATATAAGCGCCGGCACAAATCGTATCTTCGTAGGAAAGCCTGCCGTTATTGCCTGCGCAGAGTATCTGGATGCTGTTGGTGCCCGAATTTATATATCTGCCCATAAATTCCGACACAACACCAATATTGACGAAACCACCGATAATCCTGTATCTGGCACCCCTGGCAAGCCTGAAAATCTTTGTCCCGTTTGTTGTAGTTAGTATAATAGTCTTGCTCTTCACCCTGTCGGTTGTATATTCAAGAGGAGAATTTCCGGCATGGAACCCGTTAGGTTTCACTCCGTTGCGCTCTCCGCCCAGGAAGGATGACTGCCTGCTAAGGTTATTATAAATTTGTGCCGCTTTGTCCATAGTCTCGCAGGGAATTATCTCTTTAGCTCCGTTAAAAAGCGAAGCGCAAATTGTTGTAGAAGCCCTGAGCACATCTATCATTAACACGACCGAATTCTCGAAATGCAGTTCTTTGTCGTTAACCGGTATTAAAAATACGTCAATCTTCATCACTTTTTCTGTTTTTTTTATTAATCCTTAAAGTAAAATTACAATCCCTTCGTTTTAGAGCAAAAATTTTATTAATTGATATACTAATCGTGTGTTTTATTAAATGCTTTAATGATTATATTTGTTAATTGAATAAAATTATTTGGCTTTGAATTATTGGATGAATTAAGACAATGAATGATAAACTGATATTGATAGCGGGCCCCTGCGTAGTCGAATCCTATGAATTACTCGAGCAGACAGCCGGGGTGCTGATGGCTGCCTGCGTAGGCAAGGATATTGATTTTATTTTTAAGTCGTCGTATAAAAAAGCGAACAGGACCAGCAAAGATTCATTTACAGGAATAGGTGACGAAAAAGCCCTCGGATACCTTGCCGAAATCCGGAAGAAATTCGGCGTCAGGGTATTAACTGATGTCCATACTGCAGACGAAGCAAGAATGGCAGCAGAATATACTGATATACTTCAGATACCCGCATTTCTGTGCAGGCAGACCGACCTGCTGCAAGCCGCAGCTGATACCGGCAGAACAGTTAATATTAAAAAAGGCCAGTTTATGGCTCCCGATTCGATGAAGGCTGCAGCAGAAAAGGCTTCCGGAAGGGGCAACGGCGAAATTTGGCTAACAGAGCGCGGGGCTTCTTTTGGCTACCACGACCTCGTCGTCGATTACCGTTCCTTAGTTATAATGAGGAGTTTTGGCTACCCGGTAATTTTCGACGCCACCCATTCCGTGCAAAAACCATCGGCTGGCGCTCAGTCCGGCGGCTCGCCGGAATTCGTATTCCCGCTGGCTCGCGCAGCAGCAGCGGCAGGTGTTGATGGTATTTTCTTCGAAACACATCCCGAACCTCATAAAGCTCTGAGCGATGCCGCAACACAACTGCCGCTGGCAAAAGCAGCTGATTTCATCGGGCAGGTTTTTTCTGTGTGGAAATTTTCGAAAGGATATTTTGATATCCTTTAAGCATATTAATAAGATATTGTTCATTGTGGCCGCTGTTTTTTGTGTTTCGTGCACAGAATCTAAAAAGCCGCCAATAGCTGAAACTGAACAATTCGGGCTTCGTAAACCTCCCGACCAGGTTTCGTGGAACGTCGAGGTTTTTTTCATGGATTCTTCTTACACAAAAGCTAGACTTAATGCAGATATGGGCAGGATGTATTTTGAAGAAAAAAAGACTTATCTGGACGGGAATGTTAAGGTTGAGTTTTATTCGCAGCAAACCGGCCAAAGGACGACTCTTATGACGGCAGACAGCGCCGAAATTGACGATGCAACGAAAAATATGTATGCCCACGGCAATGTTGTGGTTTATTCCGACAGTTCAAAAACCAGGGTAGAGACACAGGCACTGCACTGGGACAACAAAACACAGCTCTTTTATTCAAAAGAATTTGTCACAATAGATTCACCGAGCGAGAATATCCGTGGTTACGGATTCGAATCGGACCAAACATTAAAGAACAATAAAATTTTCAAAGTCAGCGGAGAACAGAAATGAAAAAGATGCTTATTGCAGGCAATTGGAAGATGAATACCAATGCTTTCGAATCGGCCAAGCTGGCTGAGTATATACTCGGCGGCATCATGGGCAGGAATCTTCATTCATCCGTAGTGGTATGCCCTCCTTACACAAGCCTAAACACTGTGTGGAATATCATAAAAAAAACTAAAATTATGATGGGGGCACAAAACTGCCATTACCAGCCTGAAGGTGCATATACGGGCGAGGTTACTGTCGGTATGCTCAAGTTCATTGGCTGCAGCCATATTATTGTTGGCCATTCGGAGAGGCGCCAATATTTTGGCGAAACCGACGAATCAGTTAACCTGAAAACAAAAGTCATCCTTGATAACGATTTAAAGCCTATAGTGTGTATCGGCGAAACACTCGAAGAAAGGCAATCGGGCAATACATTCGCCGTACTCGAAAAGCAAATTACTATTGGGCTAAAAGATATTAGCAGTGAGTATATCAGAAATATTACTATTGCTTACGAGCCAGTATGGGCAATTGGGACAGGGCTGGCGGCCACCCCCGAACAGGTGCAGGAGGCCCACGCTTATGTCAGGCAAACCATTGCAAGAGCCTTGGGCAGCGAAGCCGCCGGCAATATCATCCTTTACGGGGGCAGCATGAATGACAAAAATGCCCAATCGATTCTGGAACTCGACGATGTCAACGGCGGCCTTATCGGCGGTGCATCTCTCGATCCGCAGAAATTCCTCGATATATTAGATATATCCGAAAGGATTATTGCCGGTTAGACGGATTCTGCATGCTGAAATACCTGCCTAATATTATTAGTTTTGCAAGGGTTATTCTTTCTCCTGTATTTTTTGTGCTTATAATCTCCGGCGAGCCGGCAGACATAAGCGCTGCATGTGTAATATACGGTATTGCGGCAATTTCCGATTACTTCGACGGATTCCTGGCACGCAAATTCAACATTATTAGTTCAGTTGGAAAGTTCCTGGACCCCCTGGCAGACAAGTTCCTGACCGGCGCTTCGTTTATCGCCTTTGTTGTGATGGGCCTGGTGCCTCTGTGGATGGTTATCGTTGTGCTTGCAAGGGATTTCGGCACAACACTTCTACGGGTATATGCCGATTCGATTAGCAAACCGATAGCTACATCGTGGTCGGCAAAAGTAAAAACCTTTATCCAGATGACGTTCATATTTTATCTGCTAATACTTATACTGCTCTCACAGCCAACATTCGTGGCCGGAGTTTCGGCATTTGCATCAGAACTGCTTATATCAGAAATAACATACTACATTATGCTGGCCCTTACCTTGTTCACTGTCTGGACGGCAATTGAGTATGTCTATCGGAATAAAGCCCTGTTTTCTTCTGTTAAACTTTACGGCAAGGGCAAAAGTGCCTGAGGTCGCCGGCAAAATATTCCACTTGTATATAACTTTCTTTGGCCTGGGAGGGGTGAAGTATATAGGAAAACCTGCTATAGCCGCATTGGCAGCAGCATTCTACCT
>DAINRZ010000139.1:0-8190 GCA_036741575.1 Kapaibacterium sp. (SeqCode) | reverse complement strand
GGAAAACAATTCCTCGTGGGATAATAAGTTCCTGGATACCAACCTATTTGTTGTTCCTTATAATGGCAATTCCTTAGATTTAAAAGCCAGGATTGCCAGTATGAAAACAAATACAGCTATTTACCACCACAAAGTAAGCATTTCATTAAACGATGAAAAGCTCTCCGAAAAGGAATATCCCCTCGAGAAATTATCTGATATCGAAATTAAAGCCGGAAACATAAATTTTATTGCCGGCTTCAATAATATCGGTGTGTCAAACCTTCCGTATTATTCCCAGGGCCAGCCATTGGAGCCAAATTCCATTATGACAGACTATTTTGAACTGAAAGGCAAAGCCCTGCCTGTTACCGATACCGGATTAATCAATTTTGACATCAACAATTTATCAGAACCTGGTAAACTGGAAGTTAAAAATTTCAGGGATAATAATGTAATTATCATTGACAAAGAAGGCGCCCAGATAAGTATTAATCCGAGAATAAGCCCAGGCATTAATATTATTGCCGGCGCTAACAGCGTTACGGGCCATTCCAGCCTTTCGGACGGCAGGAACAGGATATCAGGATCGTCTAAGCGGGGATTTCATGTTCTGGTTTATAAATCGCCCGGGTTCGAAAGCCCTGAATACAGGTTTTTCGAATCCGGCAGCCCCGATTTGCAGGGCTACATGTCATCGTTGCCGTCTGGCAGCCTGGTATCTGTTTTGTATAATAATTCCAGCCCGGCCCCTGCCGATAAAGTAAATCTTTTTAGTTCCTATGGCGGAAGCCAGTTATCATCCGCAGGAGCTAATAATCCCTGGTTCTATGCCTTCACTGTTAATTCGTCGGAATTTCGTTCCGAAAAACTCGGCGCCGGGGGATTACTGTCCGAAGCAGTTTTTTATAAATCGGGCGCTGGCAAATCCTACAATGCCGAATTAGACCTTAATCCTGCACAAAAATACAGCATTACTGCGTCGGACGGTTTGTCGCTCGAGACTGCAAAAGTCTTCCCGGTTTCCAAATCGCAATTAAGAGATTTAGAAAATGAGGCTGATTTAATATATATTTATCATTCGAAATTTAAAAATTTTGCAGATTCAATGGTTGCCTACAGATCCAAAACCCATCCGGTCTATAAAATAAAATCTGTCGATATACAAGATGTTTACAACGAATTCTATAACGGAAGGAAAACGGCACATGCAATTAAGGAATTCCTGGCATATGTTTATCATAATTGGCGCAAAAAACCTTTATTCGTGACACTACTCGGGGATGCTTCATTTGATCCAAAAAGAATAGTAAACACAAGTATAAACGAGGATTTTATACCCTCGTGGGGCTCGCCAAACAGCGATTATTGGTATTCCCTGGTTGACGGGGATGATTATATCGCCGATTTCATAATTTCCAGAATTCCCGTTAACGACGATGATGAGTCATTTAGTTATTTGGATAAGCTAAAATCTTATGAAACTACACCCCTCAATCTCTGGATGAAAAAATTCCTTTTTTTGTCCGGCGGCGATAGTATGAGCGAGAAAGAAGACATATACGGCATAGTTAAATATATAGGCGATCTGCTGACGAGAACAGATAATTATACTAACCGGGACCTTTGCATGGATACAGCATATGTCCGCAAGCACGACATTACTCTTGTAGGAGAATCGGATGCCGACATGATATTAAAGGAAATCAACGGCGGAGTAGGCTGGGTGGTTTATTACGGCCACGGTTCGCAAAGGATATTCGATATGGACGGCTGGACTGTCGATATGTTCAACAATAAAAACAGGTATGGTTTATTAACTACTCTATCGTGCAATACCGGCAGTTTTGCCTCGCAGGATACACGGACAAGGAACGAGGACTTTATTTTCTACCCCAACGCCGGTTTTGTAGCCGCCAGCGGCGGAACGGCCACAGGCAGGTCGGAAATTTTAAACGAATACATTGCCAAGCTTACATTCCTTTTCAAAAATCCCGAGTTTAAATACAGGACCTACGGCGAATTGATACAAATGGCAAAAACCAGTATGAATCCAACTTATGATTATTACAGGTTCCATATGCTCGAATATTTAATGATAGGCGACCCTTTGGTAAAAGTAAGAATTCCCTTTGAAAGCGAGATTTACACCTATCCCGGCGACCTGACGATAAAAAACAGGCAGGAGAGCAGCATTATTATCGAATCGGACTCTCTGGCTATTGTAAAAGGCATTATCAAAAACCAGAGCATGTATAAAATCGACACTTCGGTAAGTGTAAAATTAACTCACAGTTACAACAATAGTATTGAAGATTATTATTTTACTCTGCCTGAATTGTGCAAATTCGATTATTATAATTTCGAATTGGATATTAAAAACAAGCCGGGAATACACTTTATTACTGTTACACTCGATCCGGACACCGAACTGGAAGACCCAGACAGAAGCAACAATGTAATTAAAGCTTCATTTGAAGTTTTCAACCAAAACCTGCTACCGATAGAACCTATGGCATTTTGGGATATGGCCCCCGAAAATCCGGTTTTCAGAATAATCAATCCTTTGGATAATGGTAGTGATGGTTTGTTTTCCTATGAACTCAAAATTGTTTCGGATTCGGCAGATGGCACTGATGTTGCCAAATCGTCAGGGAATGCCGAAATATATGAGAACTATATCGAGTGGAAGCCTGCTGTCGTTCTTGAAAGCGGCAGGAATTATTATTTATTTGCCCGTTCGATAGAAACCGAGGCCGGCCACACAAGCTCGTGGCTGATTGTTCCATTCTGGGCTAACAGCGAATATTCGCAAAACAAGGCAGAGATATTACTTAAATCGAACAACATGAGAAAGTCAATACCTGATAACATGATTTTTGAGTCCGGCAACCAAGGTAGGCTTGTCATTCCTTATATCGATCACTCTTATAGTGTTTTGGGTGTATCAGGTACGCGCGGGCCCGGTTCGGACGAAGCAATGCGCTCTCAGGAAATGGTTTACGACGGCAACAGATTTCTTTACACTCCCCCGCCCCGGCTGGGTATGAATATTGCTCTGGTAAGCGAAAAAGATTATAAAGTACGGTATTATCCCTGGTGGAATTGGGATATGTGGCTGGATTGGGGGCAAGATCCATTATCCGATACAAGGAGTATTGAATTTGTTCAGTTTCTAAGGGATTCAGTCAAAGATGACGATTACCTGTTTCTGGCAACCTGCGAACAGGCATTTTTCCTGCCCGAAGCCCACAATAAATATCAAACCATAGGCTCGCTCGATACAATAAAAGCAGAACTCAAAAAATTTGGCTCCACTTTGGCCGATTCGCTTCAGTTGGGTTGTTCATTTGCAATGGTAGGCAAAAGGGGGATGCAAAAAGCCAACGATGCTTTCGATATTTTCAGGTCCGACTTCTGCGATTACTGCGGCGATACAGCAAAAGTAACCGGGACAATCAGGGAGAAATTATCCAATGGTAGTTATACAACGCCTGTTTTCGGTAATTCCGACAAATGGCAATATTTTGTTGTTTCAGGATATTTCCCTGCCGACTCTGCTAAAATAACCGTAGATATTTACGGTATTGCAAAGGGTGGCAGTTCAACAGTATTATTGATTAGCGACTCACTGCCAATAATCGATTTATCGGCAATCGATGCAGCCGAATACCCGAAAATTCAAGCAGTTATTTCAATGAAAAGACATTATCAGGCTACAGAACCTTATATCGATGAAATAAAAGTAAAATTTAAACCGTCGCCCGAGCCGGCTATCCTAAAAAGCAGTGTAAAAACTTCTCAACCCGAAATAATGAGAGGCGAGACAATTGCTATTAGCGGAACGGCCGAAAATATCTCCCTTCGTACTCCCTCGGCAAAAACACCTTTTACCGTAGATATATTATCAGAAAACGGTGATAATATTGATATTCTTTCCAAAAAAGCAGACATCGGAATTTCAGGAAATTATAACTTTGAATTCACTAACGTTACAGATTTTTACAGGCCTAAGAATAACCTTAAGTACGTCGTTAATGAAAATGATTCTATTAATGAACAATATAGTTTTAATAATACGGCAGCCATGGTTTTCAATGTATTCGAAGATACCACTAAACCATACGTCGAAGTTTATTTCGATGGCGTCAGGCTGAATAACGGCGATTATGTGGCTCGCAAGCCAAAAGTAGAGATTAAATTATTCGATAATTCAAAATTACCTGTGAAGAATACCGAAGATCTGAAAGTCCTTATAAATTCAGATTACAACTGGATTTTCAATTTACCTGATTATAAATTTAACTCGCTTCCCAGGGAAAATACTCCCGAAAAAGCCACCGTGAACTTTACAATAGATACGCTTGCATACAAACACAATATTATTTCCGTTTGGTTTACCGACGGTTCCGGCAACAGAGATTCTACAGATTTATATTTTTATATTTCCATTAACGGTTTTATCGAAAACGCAATGGGTTATCCCAACCCAATAACCGGCGGCAACGGGAATATTGGCTTTTATTATAAAGGCCCGTCTCAGGGTGCGCAGGGCCGTGTGATGATATTCAACCTAAAGGGCCAAATAGTTAATGAGTTGAAAGGCACTGTAAATATCGGCAACAATTCCATTCCCTGGGACGGCAGAGATCAGTTCGGCAACAGCCTGCCCAGCGGGGTTTACTTCTATGTAATATTTGTAGATACCGATGTTTGGGTGGAGCAGGTTACCGGTAAAGTGCTGATTGTTAATTAGCTGCAAAAAAAATAATAACAGCTATTGAAATCCACATTTGATACAGAAAGCAAAGCATAATTTTCATCTTTTTCAAAAAAATTTGTATTTTGTAAGATTAAAAATATTATAATATTAAATACAATGATTGCTATAACATTGCGTAGCATGATTACCCGAAGAAAATGGAAAGGAGCTGTGCTTAATGCCCGAAATTATCATTGACGGCAGAAAAATAGAGGCTAAACAAGGCGAAACGATTATACAGGCCGCATACCGCAACGGTTTGCAAATACCACATTTCTGCTGGCACCCAGAGCTGTCGGTATCGGGCAACTGCAGGATGTGCTTAGTGGAAACAGGATTCCTAAAAAAACTGCCCGACGGTACATTCGAACATGACACTGACGGCAATCCTGTTGTTAATTATTTCCCAAAGCTGCAAATTGCGTGCGCTACCGTGGCCAGCGACGGGATGTATGTCAGGACAGTTTCGCAGACGGTCGTCGATGCCCAGGAATCGGTCATGGAGTTTATCCTTATCAACCATCCATTAGATTGCCCTATTTGCGACGAAGCAGGCGAATGCAAGCTGCAGGACTATGCCTTCAATTATTCCAAAGGCGAAAGCAGGTTTGTCGAAGAAAAAAACCACAAAGATAAAAGAGTCGAATGGGGCCCCAATGTTATGTACGATGCCGAAAGATGTATTTCGTGCAGCCGCTGTATCCGTTATGCCAAAGAACATGCCGGACAGGATATTCTTTCGTTTGTAAACAGGGGCGACAAAGTTACCATTAAAGTAGCAAACGAAAAAGTATTCGATAATCCCTACTCGATGAATGTTATCGAAATCTGCCCTGTAGGAGCACTGACAAGCAAGGACTTCCGGTTTAAGTCAAGGGTTTGGGACATGAGTTTCAATAAATCAATCTGTACCGGCTGCGCCAGGGGATGCAATATCGAAATTGGCGTCAGGAACAATGAAATTCTAAGGCTCGAACCGGCAACGAACTTATATGTCAACCGATACTGGATGTGCGATTACGGCAGGAATACGCAATATCAATTCGTTAATGGAAACAGGATTACGGAGCCCTTAGCCAAAACCGTCGGAGAATTAAAAGAAACCAGTTTCGATAATGCTTATGCAAAAATTGCCGATGCTTTGAAAAAATACAATCCGGGAAATATAATGTTTATCGGCTCGGCCAGGGCAACCACCGAAGATAATTTCATTTTGGCAAAACTGGCTAAACAGGTGGTAAAAACGGAAAACATAGACTGCTTTAAATACGAAAACCCTGATTTCGGAGACGATTACCTGAGGGTAAGCGATAAAACACCAAATTACGCTGGAGCAGCCGAGGCAGGTGTCAAACCGGGAATAAACGGCGTGAATGTTTCAGGGCTTGTTGCAAAAATAAATTCCGGCCAAATAAAAATGCTTTATGTTTTGGACGATGATTTGTCCCAAAATGATGAACTACTGAGCGTCTTAAATAAATTGGACTATTTGGTTGTACATTCATCGAACTACAACAAAATAACTGAACTGGCAGATATAGTTTTACCTTCGGCCACGTACGCCGAATCCGAAGGTACTTTTGTGAACTTCAAAGGCAGGGTGCAGCATTTTACCCCTGCAATCGTTACCAGCGAGAACCTGCGTTTTATGGGAATGAAAATGAGCAGGCTCGATAAATTCGGCTCATTCAATGACAGGTGGGCTAACCACGAAACACGTAATTGCCGGCAAAGCTGGAGAATGCTGCAGTCGATTGTCAACTTGCTTGGAGCAGGCTGGAAATACCTTAAATCCTCAGATGTTTTTAATGAGATTGCTGCATCTAATCCCAAATTTAAAGGAATGGACTATGCTAAGCTGGACGAATACCAGGGATTAACTCTCGGCAATGCCGATAAGCCCGACCCAAAGCTGGTTAATTATGTATCACATTACCTGAAACCTGAATAATTATTAAATAATATATATGGCTATATGGAAGAAATAAGCTGGATATTGATTGAATCATTGATAAAATGCGTAGTAATTCTTACTATGCTGCTTTTGGCTGCTGCAACACTCGTTTATATGGAACGAAAGGTCTCCGCTTTCATACAGATGCGCATTGGTCCCAACCGCGTTGGGCCTTTGGGGTTGCTCCAGCCTTTTGCAGACGTATTCAAGCTTTTCATGAAAGAAGACGTTGTGCCGAAAGCTGCCGATAATAAGTTCCACAGGATTGCACCAATTATTTCCCTTGGTGTGGCTGTTGCTGTTTATGCGGTTATTCCTTTTGGCGAACCTTTTGTTCTTGGCGAGAGGATTATTTTCATGGGACTGGCTCCCGATGTCAACATCGGTATCCTCTTTATCCTTGCCATGACATCCGTCGGCGTTTATGGTATTACCTTGGCCGGATGGTCTTCGAACAATAAATATTCATTACTTGGCGGCCTGAGGTCGTCGGCACAGATGATTTCATACGAACTCTCGATGGGCTTATCGGTCGTAGCAGTAATAATGATTACAGGTTCACTCAGCCTTATGGATATCGTAGGCGAACAGGGCCATTGGTCCGGATGGCGTTGGAATATAATACTGCAGCCGCTTGGATTTATCATATTTGTTATTTCGGCCTTTGCCGAAACCAACAGGGCCCCCTTCGACCTTCCCGAAGCAGAACCGGAGCTCGTTGGCGGATATAATACTGAATATTCGGGCATGAAATTCGGAATGTTTTTCCTGGCAGAGTATGCAAACATGGCTACATCGGCTGCAATAATAACATTGCTTTACCTTGGCGGCTGGAACCTTCCTGTGCCTGCAGAGACTCTCGGCCTTGTGCCCGGCGAATGGGTTACTTCGCTGATTCAGATGGCCATACTCATTGCCAAGATTTTATTCGTATGCTTTGTATTTATATGGGTCAGGTGGTCTATTCCCAGGTTCAGGTACGACCAGCTAATGTACCTGGGCTGGAAAGCACTGCTTCCACTGTCGTTGCTCAATATTATTGCAACAGGAATTGTAATGTTCCTGCTAAAAGGATAGAATTAATTTACAGAAAACAATAAACGGATATAGATTATGAACAGAGTACAGAATTCCGAAGCAGAAAGAATGAATTTCTGGGAAAAGCTCTACCTGCCCGAAATTGTAAAGGGCATGGGCCTTACCCTGAAACAAATGTTCAAGCCGAAATTTACCAGGCAATACCCCGAAGAGCGTTGGGATGCCCCAGGGTGGTACCGTGGCAGGCCTGTGCTGGTGCTCGAAGAAGAAGGCGAACGCTGCGTGGCATGCGGCCTATGCTCGCGGGTATGCCCGGCTCTGGCTATTGAAGTCCAGGCTGCCGACACTGACAGGACAAAAGAGAGGTATCCCGAGAAGTTCGAGATTAATATGCTGCGCTGCATCTATTGCGGCTACTGCGAAGAAGTATGCCCCGAAGAAGCTATCGTAATGAGCA
>DAINRZ010000138.1:0-8210 GCA_036741575.1 Kapaibacterium sp. (SeqCode) | reverse complement strand
GCCTTCCTGGTTTTAAGAGAGCCCGATTTCGGTTCTATGACGGTGCTCTTTGCCGTTATGCTTGGTATTTTGTTATGGGTAGGATTTGACCTTTTCATCTTGTACTTTATTGTAAGTATTCCCATAGTCTTTATATTATCGCTCATGGGTGCACAGTATTATTTTGTTTATGCCACTGCCTTTGCCGGTACGGCAATTTTTTTCCGAAGAAAAATAATATTAACTGTTGCTGCAATAGGTATTATAATTGCAGTGGGGTATGCAAGTATATTTATTTATGAGACTTTGCCACCTCACCAAAAGAAAAGAATCGATGTCTTCCTCAATCCGGGGCTCGATCCTCAGGGAGCCGGTTACAATGTCATTCAGTCTATCTATGCAGTGGGCAACGGGCAAATTACGGGGAAGGGTTTTCTTGAAGGAACCCAGACACAGTTGAGGTATATACCAAAGCAATGGACCGATTTCATTTTCAGTGTACCGGCCGAAGAGTTCGGTTTTATAGGTGGTATTACTGTACTGGGCCTGCTGGTGATGCTTATGATGAGGGCAATTGCAATTGCTCAGGAAACCAGGAGTAAGTATATGAGCATTGTATGCATCGGGGGGGCATCACTATTGTTCTACCATACTTTAATTAATATCGGTATGGCCATAGGCCTCATGCCCGTAATGGGTATCCCGCTGCCATTCATAAGCTCCGGCGGGTCTTCTCTGGTTGTTAATATGGTGATAGTAGGATTTATGCTGAATGCTTACAGGGCACACCGTAAACCCAAAGATTAGTAAATGAATTTATATCAATAATATTCACCTGATGAAAAAAAATAAACCACGCGAAATAAAAGAGTTGGATATCGAATCCATTGCTTTCGAAGGCAAAGCCCTTGCAAGGCACGACAATTTAGTTTACTTTATAAGGAATGCTGTCCCTGGCGACAAAGTAATAGCCGAAATCACAAAAAGAAAAAAATCCTGGCGCGAAGGATTTCTGAAGGAATTAATCATACCTTCTCCATACAGGGTCCGGCCCGAATGCCGCTATTTCGGCATATGCGGCGGTTGCTCCTGGCAAAATTTAGACTATTCAAAACAACTTTACTGGAAAAAAAAGCATGTAGAAGATGCTTTCAAAAGAATTGGAAAAATCGATACCGGCACAGTTCATGAGCCGATACCTTCTGATTTAATATACAGGTACAGAAACAAGATGGAATTTTCATTCGGAGCCTCCAGGTGGCTGACTGAAACCGAAATTGACGGCGGCGGGGAACCTGCCAATAAACATTTTGCACTCGGACTCCACGTACCCGAGAGGTTCGACAAAGTACTTGATATCGAAGGATGTATGATTCAGTGCGAAGCCGCTGACAGGCTGCTACGGCTCGTAAAACAAAAGTCTTTAGATTATGGGGTTAGAGCATACCATTCCAGAGCTCAAACCGGATTTTTGCGCAACCTGGTAATACGTAATTCCAATCAGGGCCAGCTAATGGCAATACTGATTACCAACACACCAGAAACAGAGGAAGACAGGCAGTTTCTTGATTGGTATTATAACTCGTTAAATATTCATGAATACGGTATTCATTCGTTAATTCATGCCGTTAACAGTTCGAAAGCTGAGATAGCTGTTGGAGAAATTGTATTTACCCGTGGGGACAGTCAAATTTACGAAGAAATACTCGGTATCAGGTATAAAGTATCCCCGTTTTCGTTCTTCCAGACTAATTCTATTCAGCTAAACAATTTCATTTCAAAAATCATTGAAGCTGCTGAAATTAAAACTAATGAAACCGTTTGGGATTTATACTGCGGCACAGGCTCGATAACGTTGCCTGCTTCTAAACAGGCACAAAGGATTATCGGTTTCGAGCTTGCAGAATCGTCTGTTGCCGATGCAAAATCAAATGCTTTAATCAATCAAATAGATAATGCTGAGTTTCAATGCCTTGACCTGCACGGCAAAGGGATTGGCGAAGTGCTAGCAGATTACCCCCAGCCTGATAAAATTATTATCGACCCACCCCGCGCAGGAATGCACCCTGCCCTGGCAGAATACCTTGCATCCTGTGGTTTCCCGGTAATAGTTTACGTAAGCTGCAATCCTGCAACCCAGGCACGCGACTGCGGGATGCTATCCCATTCCTATGAAATAATTGAAATGTTTCCTTATGATATGTTTCCTCATACTTCTCATATTGAAAACATAGCTTTACTAAGACTAAAAACTTAATTTTTGTTCATAATAAATCCAATATTTGTATTTTAGGAATGTTAGCATTAAATTACTTAATCGAAAGCTGATGAATAGAAATTTTTTTTGAGGGATATAATGGGTTTTGTTAAAAAATCACTGATAATAGCTTTTTCGGTTTTTGCTTTAATACTGATTTCTCAGGCAATTACTAAAAGGGAATCCCATGCACTCTATGCCAGAGACCAGGAAAGTTCCCCAATGATTGCTCAAAGTGATTCGGCAGTCTTCGTGCCGGAAAAAATGAAATACTATAAAGAGCAATACGAAGCAAATTACAAAGCCCCGTTCGAAATAGTGTGGAACTCCGTCAAAGAAACCCTCGACGAAATGAAATGCCACTATCTATCACCATCTTTCAGAGTTGATACTTCTGGTTTTTATATCGGAAGTATTACAACCGAAGATTGGGTTTTTGCCGAAGGAACCGACTCTACTTACGATCTGATAAACAGGTACGGTTTGGATTTCCCGCAAATACCTGGTGCTATATGGGTATCAGGCAGGCTTAGTTTCAAAATCAGAATTAGACAAATTGACGACAACACGATAATGGTTTCGTTTAAAACTAAAATGAGCGGCAGGGAAGACAGCACAACCCAGCAGGTTCATTTCTGGAAGTCAAACGGGCTTCTGGAACTGGCTTTTCTCGAGAGAATCGACGCCAGGATGCAATCATTTTATAAAGAAGGCAATTAGTAACGACTGAGTATTCTATATTGAATTTTTTTCCAATTGAAATTATAAAACACTAATAAAATACGTTTTTTTTCCTTAAAGAGGGTTTAGTATTAAACCTTAAAGTAAATTTTCTGTCACGAAATACACACCCATTTACTAAGCCTCAGCAAATAATGTTGGTTCCATAACAATTTGTCCTGACTTCGACAATGCGTCACCCAGGAAAATTTGTCCAAAAATTTTTATCAAATAATATAGCAATGGATTTGTGTTTTGGGGTAAGAAGCATCGTCTTAGTTAATGTTTCACCACTGATAGGTAGCTTGATTTTTATGGTAGTAATCGTTATTATCAACAACCGGGAGAATTGAAAAGCTTAAAGAACTTCTGTATAAAGAACAAACTTGACAAAGCTTACGTTACAACAATAGACGCAGAAGAAATAGTTGATTACCAGGGAATAAAACTGTATTTCATTCCATCGGCAATATATACCTATACTGTCGGCCAGAATACATTTGAGAATATTTAGGAATCACATAATTCAAAAACAGATGTCTTACTCAGTCTCAGCATCCCGAGCTATAATTATAATTTTCTTCCACCTCGATAGGCATAGTACGGATTTTGTTCGTCTCGATAAACTGCTCCGGCAATATGAACATCTCGAGCCAGACCGGCATTTTCGGCGGGTCTGCATCCAGCATCTCACGCCATTCGCCGTCGGTCAGCCTGTTCGATACCGGCTGCGTAAATTCGTAGTAGTTGAAAACAGCGCCTTTTGTCAGGTAGAGGTAGCCTTCGATTTCTACTATTACGTAAATCTCGTTGCCGCGTCCCACGCCAACTTCTAAGCATTCGTTATTCGAAGTAAACACATCGGCGATAATAGCCATTTCTTCTTCAACGATTGGGAATCCTTCTGCTGCTTCTTCGGGTGTCGTCTCAGGAGATAGTTCGTAAAATTCCTTGGTGAGGTTCTCTACGCTGCTCCCGAATATCCTTATTGTCTCGTATTCTTTATCTGTCAGGGCTATTCTCTTTAATTCTTTGTCGCTTACATCGCGCAGGAATATGCCGTATTCTTCCAGGCGAAGTGTCTTGGCCTTCAGGTCGGGAGTGAGGAGTTTATACTTATCCAATCCCTCGCGGGTCATTTTCAGGAGCTGTAGGCAATTGTTCCAGAATTCGATGTTTGGTTCCACATAGCCGACTGCCCTGGGTGGTGGCGGTGGAGTAAAGTTTTCGGGTTCGCCGCCGCCGCACTCGGCCACAACAGGCTGCTTGGCATAGAGTATAGCATCGTGTTTCAGCTCTGCCCAGGAAGAGAGTGCCGTATTAAGGTTTTTGATTTCCCATGCGTCTAAGTGCATGAAATAGGGGTATTCGCTTTTCAGGGTGAACAGGCTGTTCAGCGAGCCGAGCCAGCGCTCGTAGAATGTCTTAGTCAGGTCGTAATTAGCGAAAAACTTTTGGTTTTCAATAAGTTTCTGGGGAAATTTGCTCCAAAAATCCCCTTCTTTGAATAATTCAAGTAATATCTGCTCGGCAGTTTTGTTGCCAAGTGTTGCAAATACATCGAGCCCTTTGGGGAATGGCCTCCTGTCCTTGGGGTGTGTTACATCCACGAGCCTGCTCATCATATCGCCGTCGGGATTGTACCGCTGTGGCATAAAGTTTATAACTGGCGTCTGGTCGAGTATTCCGCCGGGCAAGATCTTGCGGGGATTAAGCTTAATTAGTTCCTGCCTCATTTTACCAATGTTCTCGGCAGTAAATACCTGCTCGGGCGCTCCGCCGATATTCAGGTTGTTGGCTGCATCGATAACATGCATTGCCGAAAGCTCATCGGCCTGGCCCATCAGGAAGCTTGTCGGCTCGTAAATCGACATATACTTTTCGATAAGCTTTTTGCCCTTTTTGTCTGCCTTTGTAGAAATTATATAAGAAGTAAACATCATTCGGGCAATGTGGCTGTCGAATTTTAACGATGAAGGGGCCGACTGAAGCCACATCATAGCTTTAAAGTACTTCCTTAGCTTCTCTGTCCTGTCGTAGTTCCCGCGGGGTTTGAACAGCGAGTAATCGAAGCGCTGGCCGTCGAAAATCCTGCATTTTTCATCGATAAAATTGGCTTCGTCGATATGGCGGAGCACTTCGTCGATGTCGCCTTTATATTTAGCAGGGACTTCCTGTTTTTTGCCTGTCAGGATATAAACCGGCACCGCATAAAAGAACTGGTTGAAATCGGCGGCTTCGGCAAGCATTTTATTTGCAGGCTTTGTTTTCACTATTTTTTTCGATTCGTCATACATTGCCTGGCTTAATTCGGTAATTATCGGTACAAACTTATCCTCTTCTATTTTACGCAGCAGGTAAACGAAATAAGCATGGAAAAGCTGCAGGTATATATCAGTTGTAATAAAATTAGGGATTGTCTGGTAATCGTTGTCCTCGTAAACATGATATAATTCCAGGTGGCTACCCTTTGTAATGGCAAAACCGTTAGTTTTCAGCGAATTCATTACAGAATCGGGGATAGTTTTATACTGATTGAAGTTAATAACATTATTCAAATTAGCAAGATATTCTTCTTTTGAAATCAAATTGCCGCTAATTTTAGATAATCTGTTTTTAGTAACTTTCAGGTAATTTTGGTTAACTAACTCCTGTTCCCGGGCTTTTACTCTAATTAAAAAAGCCTCTTCTTCGGCTGACGGGTTGAAATCCAGCCCGTTAATCCAGTAAAGCGGCTGGTACCAATCGAACTGGTTGAAGTAAGCCCTAACTCCCGCATCGTGGAAGAGGTAGCCTTTGCGGGCATAAAGTTCATATTTCAGGTAGCGCACCTGCTCCATATTCAGTTTGGATAAATCCTGGTTTAAATTAAAGGCCGGGGCGTCTTTCTTAGCCTCGTACCTGATTGTGAAATCCTTCGATGAATAAATCTTCGGGTCGATTTTCTTTTTGCCCTTTTTGAGCTGCTCTGCCAATAGAGCCTCCTCAGAATCATAAAGGCTTGTAGGTGGTGTGAACTTTATACCTGCTGGTATCTCGCGCCATGGCGACCACCCCTGTGCAAAAGCACCCAGTGAAAAAAATACTGATAAAAGTAAAAGAAGGCAAAGTTTTTTCATATTAATACTCCCGGAATTTATTAATAGATGAGGAATAATCTTTGTGAACGGATACTATGCCCTTCATCCGGAACCCGAATCCTTTCCAGATGTAATCGGCAATAATATATTTTTTTTTGCTTTTCATCAATGCTGTAATATACGTTTTCCCTTCGATAATTTTCGGCTTAAAATCAATTAAGTCCCAGCCCAAAGTTGTGCCTAACCAAAGCGGCCTGATAAACCCGTTTTTTATCTTGAAGAAAAACGGCCTTTTCCTGAGTACGGGATCGAACCTGGTTTTTTTTATCGTGCCGAGGCATATATCCGGCGTTCCGTTATTGTCTGCATCGGCAGTGAATATCCTGAATACGGGATATGAAAACGGCCAGTCGGATGCAATTATTAACGAATCTTCTTTTTTGATTTCGAGAGTAACCCTGTTGTAATTTATATCAGTAAATTCCAGTCCTATTTTGTAAGTCAGGCTGTCGTGAGTAAACGAGAATGAGGTGTCGCGGGTGATTGTATGCTCATGAATTGTGATGTCCTTGATTATTTTTCTTCCATACATGTAGTTGAAATCAAAGGGGATAGAAAATATAATAATTAATATAATAAATTTAATCAATTCAAAGTAAAATATATGAAACAACATTTGACGATACCATCAAATTTAATGATATTTTTATTATATTGTATCCTTTTATCATTTTAAAAGGACAGAATTATTCTCGCATTTCTCGGAGGATTGGTGATTTCGTTCGTTATGGCAATGCCGCCGGGCCCTGTGGCAGTGGCTGCAATCAAGCTTGCCATAGATAAAGGCTTTCGCCAGGCAGCATTTATGGCTGCCGGCGCCGGATTGACTGATATGTTCCTTTGCCTGCTGGCAGTAGTAGCAGCTCAGGCAGCAAGCCTGGCCCTGAATGGTTTTGTGAACGAACACCCCTATATCACGCTCGTATTCCAGGCAATCGTTGTTGGCGGATTAGTTTTTTTCGGATTTCTTACTCTATTCAGCAAGAATTTTATTAAGAAGCCGGATAACAGCCATTCACCAGGCAAACTGAAACTCAGACTGACAGACCATATTAAATTATCGGGGCCATTGCTGCTCGGTGTAGGTATGGCAGCCGCAAACCTGGCAAATCCTGCATTTATTACTTCGCTTACGATTGTGGCAGCCCAGGTAAAGAAATTCGGGCTTATCACCACATCATATTGGGACAGCATTTTTTATGCAGTCGGTTTTGGCGCTGGCAATTTCCTGTGGCTTTTGCTGGTTGGAGGCCTTGTCACAAAATACAAGCACACGATGGGAGACCGCATGTTTGTGATTGTCCGCCAGGTGGCTGGAATTGTATTTTTGCTTGCCGGTGTGTTAATTACCTGGTATGTTATCAGAGATACTGACTGGTCGAGAATAGGCTAAATATTAAAGGCATCTTTGTCGCCCATCAGGGAGCTAATAAATTTCACTTTTTTGCGCAGCTGGCTCACGGGCATATTTATATAAGTCTGAAACCAGTATTGCTCTTTGCAGTTAATGGCACTTGACTTTTGAATTTTCTCGAAATACATAAAGTCATTGTATTTCAGCCATTCGAGCAGTTCCTGTTTTTCGGCAATATCAGCCGGATCGACATTCAGCTTGCTGAGTTTCTGATGCGAAGTCTTGTATTCGTTGCCTACAAGACTTCCTGTAGTCTTAATCAGCTTGTTGCCTATCATTCTGCCTGCCTCCGGCATACCTGCAAAATCCTGGCCTGCAAAAGGCAGGCGTAATGTTTGATGCATCTTATCACAATCCCCTCTTAAGCTGCTTATGTGGTTCTGACTCTTGCCAGAAGTTTTTCCAGTTCTTTTTGCAACATTTCGAGCCTTTTCAATTCTTCCAATAATTTCATTCCGTTTACCCCCGGAGATTCTCAATAAAACAAATATTTCCCTATTATAAGCAAATGGTGTGCCATTATTAAGTAAGCGTATAAAAAGAATTTCCTGTTATTGGTATCATTACAATGTATCTTAATCATTCTTTTATTTAAACCGGCACAAACCACAGCATTTCAGATATTGAGATTTCGTATCAGGCATTGGAACACTCTATATTAAATGAATAGTTTCGGCAGATGAAGTATTATGTATGAACT
>DAINRZ010000137.1:0-8233 GCA_036741575.1 Kapaibacterium sp. (SeqCode) | reverse complement strand
ATCCAGATGGTTCGTTGGTTCGTCGAGTATCAGCAGGTTGTATGGATTCAATAGCAGCAAGGCCAGTGCCAGTCGCGATTTTTCGCCGCCTGAAAGTACTTTTACTTTCTTATCGACAGTATCGCCGCTAAAAAGGAAAGCACCTAAAATCTTGCGTATTTGCAGCCTCATTTCGCCTTTTGCAGCAAAATCGATTACTTCCAGCACAGAAAGGTTTTCGTTGAGCAGTTCGGCCTGGTGCTGGGCATAGTAGCCGATATTAGTATTAGCTCCAATTTCGAGCCTGCCGTCATAGCTTTCCATTCCTGCAAGAATTTTCGAAAGCGTAGATTTCCCTTCGCCGTTCCTGCCAACAAATGCAACCTTTTCGCCGCGTTCTATCGCAAAATCAATGGTATCGAGTACAAGTTTTTCTCCGTAGCTTTTTGAAAGGCCCGCAGCCTCGGCCATAACCCTTGCAGAGCGTGGCGGCTCGGCAAACCTGATTTTAATGGAAGCGGAGTCTTCTTCTTCTAATTCTATCCTGTCGATTTTTTCGAGTTGCTTGATTCGGGATTGCACGCGGGAAGCCAGTGTAGCTTTTGAGCGAAACCTTTCGATAAACCGTTCAGTCTGCGCAATCTGGCGCTGCTGGTTCTTGTAAGCATTTTCCTGCTGGCGTTTTTGTTCTTCCCTGACCTTCATAAATTCGGTATAAGGGAGGTTGAAGTCGTAGAGGCTGCCTCCAAAAAGCTGCAACGTCCTGTTTGTTACATTATCAAGAAAACTCCTGTCGTGAGATACTATCAGAACCGCTCCGGGATAGTTTTTCAGGAATCCTTCAAGCCATTGAATTGATTCGATATCCAAGTGGTTTGTCGGCTCGTCGAGTAATATAAAATCGGGTTTGCTCAGCAGGATTTTTGCCAACTCGATACGCATTTGCCAGCCGCCGCTAAATTCCTCCACTTTCCGTGTCAAATCCAAAGGTTCGAAACCCAGGCCTCGCAGAACCTTCTCAATCTCTGCTTCGATGGCATGGCCGCCCAGCAGATGGTATCTTTCGTTGCTGTCGGCCAATCTCTTAAGAAGTTTAGAATATTCATCCGAGCCGGTATCATGCCTGTTTTGTATTTCACCTGTAATATTTGCTATATCATTTTCCAGCTTAATTAATTCAGTCAAAGCCGATTTCGTTTCGTCGAATACATTTTTATCGGTCTCGATATGCCCTTCCTGTGGGAGGTAGCCGGTAGTCATGTCATTTGGCCTTGTAATAGTACCTTCTTCGGGGGAATCCATTCCCGCCAGGATTTTTATAAGAGTCGTTTTGCCTGTGCCGTTCCTGCCTATCAATCCTATACAGTCTTTCGGATTTATCGAGAAATTCAGGCCGTCGAAAAGATAATCGCCGCCAAAGTGCACCGAGAGGTTATTTACAGCTATCATATTTACAGCCAATTATCCCCGAATTTCTGCTTTATTTCGCCGGTGATTTTCCTGATTTCCTGCACCCTGTCTTTAGGGCATATTAGTATAGCATCATCAGTGGCAATAATCGCAAGGTTTTCGATACCTATCAGTCCGACTATTCTGCCGTCCGAAGCATTAATAATTATATTATCCTTTGAGTCGGCAGCAATGGCATACCCATCAAGAATGTTGCCCCTTGAATCCTTTTGTTTAACCCTTTCCAGGGAATCCCAGGAGCCGACATCGTCCCAACGGAACAGCGCCCTTGCCACAACAACGTTATCGGCTTTTTCCATCAGGGCATAGTCGATTGAAATATCGGGCATCGATTCAAAAATCCCTGTAATGGCAGGATTGGCGGTTGTCAGCGGGAGGTTAACTACACCTTTGTAATTATCTTTCATTTCGCCGATCCTAAGCCCGATTTCAGGAGAATGGCGCGACATCTGCTCTATAAAGGCATCGAGCCTCCAGAAAAACATTCCGCTGTTCCATAAGTACCTGCCAGAATCGAGATACCTGCATGCGGCAGAATAGCCGGGCTTTTCGTGAAATGCCTCGGCAGTCTTAATTTCGAATGTCTCGCCGATGTCAAACTTTTCATTTGCTTCGATATACCCATAGCCTGTTTCGGGCCTGTCAGGCTTGATACCGATCGTTGCAAGGACTGGATTTTGCTCAGTGTAATTGAGAATACCTTCAACCGTTTCAATAAATTTCTCTTCCGGAGATATAAGCTGGTCGGCAGTAAGTACTGCCATTATTATATCTTCCGGAGGCAGGCTGTATTTTTCGAGCAGGACCGCTGCTCCCAGCGCCAGGCATGGAGCTGTATTGCGTTTCATTGGCTCTGCAATAATATTTTCGGCAGGTAAAATACTGATAGTTTCTCTGATTGGAACCAGAAGATGCTCGGCAGTAATAATATAAATATCCTCTTTGGCAATAACCTTCGCAATCCTGTCGATCGATTCTTCGAGCAAGGTTTTTTCGGGGTTCAGCAGCCTCAAAAGCTGCTTGGGGTGCCTTCGCCTGCTGAGTGGCCAGAACCTCTCTCCTGCGCCGCCTGCCATAATTATTGCCGCTCTCTTCATCATCATTTTATCCAAAATTACATAATTGAAAAAATGCAAATTAATGGAAACGTATGAGATAGAAAATTATATAAATTCCTAAGAAATTTCCCATATTTGCTTTTTGCCGGAAATTTCTAAATATAATAACGTTAAGCTCATTTAGAAAGGGTGGCATATCCAAATAACAAGTGTCGCAACATCACTTCCAGCCGGTGGGAATTGTAGAATAGTCAGTGAGTTAGTGCAGTTCAGGAAGCAGTTTGTTCCATTCGGCGTTGGTAACAGTTCCCAGAGCTTCTTGCCTGATAAATTTGACGGGCTTTCTCCCGTCAGCATCCTGCAATCTTCGAAGGCCCTGGAATAGTCCGTGACTTTTGTATTTTTGTCAAACAGATGAGGTGGAATTGATGACAGTGAATAACACCTGAAAAAAACATAAGCAAAGGTTGTAACTTTGGTATGATTATCAAATAAGCCGGCCGGGACACTTGTTATTGAATAACACTTGGCAAACGTCCAGGCGAAGTTCGTATTATTTGTATGCTTATCAAACAATCCAGGGGGAATCGACGCCAGTGAGTCGCAGTTATCGAACGTTGCATAGAAATTGACCACATTAGTCTGTGCATCAAACAACCCGGACGGAATAGACTTAATCCTCTTGCAGGCCAGGAAGGCATCATAGAACGTGGTAATTCCCGGGCATTGGTCAAACAATCCTTCAGGGATAGTAGGAATATTCTCGCAGTGCTTGAACATCTCCGACGCTGAATTTAATCCTTTGATGCCCCTTATCGGGGTCTTGATGGCAGTGATAAGTTTTGGAGTCCCAAGACCGGGATCCGGGTAAATGAAAAAGTCGATATGATTCACATACCCGCTCATTTTGACAGTATAAACACCTGCTTTAGCGAATGTGTGTGTGGCGTTCACAGTAGTATCGTAATCATTAGTTATGCCGTCTCCCCAGTCGATATGCAGTGTGCCTGGGTTGACGAAACGTACAATGAAGTCCTGGGGCGATTTGGCAGTAGTTACCTCTATTTGGAAATTATTCGTATCTGATATTTCTGAATTGAGAACAAAAATAATACTGTCTATACTCGGGATATTGAAATTTCTTACATTTCCAGGCTCGATAATTCTCATTATTTGGCCTTCTACAAATAATATCGAATCTATACCCCTGATATCAATATCAGTCTTTATACTCCCTTTTTGAAAAACGGACATTGAATATGATTGAGATGAATGAGTACAAGTCAGATTGTTAATATCTTCTATTCTATACTCTTTTACGATTCCTTCATTTAGATAGAATTTTACTGCCGGTTGTTGGGAAAAAACAGATAAAACGGAAAAGAAAATACATAGTAATAATATTCTATTTCCCATATTTCCGGCCTTATTTAACTTTAATCATTTGTTTAGTAGTGCGGTTATTGTTTCCAAGGATTTCGAAGTAGTAAACACCTCCGGGAACAGTATTGCCGCTTTGATTCTTTGTGTCCCATATTAGTTGATTATTTCCGGCTGGACAGTTTCCGCATGTAAGTGTACGCACAAGATTGCCGGTAATATCATAAATGTTAACCTCAACAGTACCAGGAGTTTCATTTTCGAATGCAATTGTGGTTATTCCGGAAAACGGATTGGGGAAGTTCTTTAATTCGGGCTGTACCGGATGAGTATCATCTATGAATGTAGCATTAACAAAAATGATCTTCTGAAGTTCATTAAGTGCAATTTTCTCTGTTGTACCGTTTTTCAGATGGATCAGAAGGGTGTCGCACTGGCTGTATGTTTGAGAATACAGCGTTAAAACAAAAGAGATAATGATAAAATACTTCATATCACCACCAAAATTTTTATAATGTGCAAATATAGTGAAAATAATTCCAACAAGTTGTTGCGAAATATAAAACATATCCTAATGTGCAATACATCGGAAGTGTGGCACTTATTTAGGAATAATACCTTATTCCCCCTTCACAAATTTCGCACAATAGCTGCCGCTGCGGACAAAATACACACCGGGCGGCAAGCCTTATACCAAGCTGCAATCAAATATATAATCTTATCGCATAAGCTGACAACGTGGTTGTAAGGGCACGGCGCGCCGTGCCCTTACGCTTGTAAAGTGCAAAGCAGACTGGCAAGACAACATTGCCTGATCGAAAGCAACTTAGTATGAAACATCGATTTTTGTAGGTTACCAGTCATTTTTGAGACAGCCTCATGAATACAAGGCAAAACATTAGCTGGTTTATTATTTGAAGCTTTGGGAAATCCTTTTGCCGCTGACTTCGAGTGTGTGAAATAAAATTCTGTTGCTAGCTGAAATTATAAAACTCTTGTTTGCTTATGCTTTAAAACTGCTAAACCACCTGGGACTTATTCTTCTTCCGCTTTGGCATAGCATTAATGACAGCCCTTAGGGCATTGTTTACTTCATCTGAGTTTCGGAAAACCTTGTGAACATCTGGTTCCAATTGAATGAAATTGGACTGGTTTTTCAGGGATTTTGAAAAACGGTTGGGTTTTGACTTAGAAAAATCCAAATCATATTCCGGGTGCAGATCATCGCTGCTATTTAAATTAATTTTTGTACTCTTCATAACGTTTTCTCTCAGATTTAGTAACATTTCTTGCACTAATAATTCTAATAATATCACCTCTTTGGGTAAAAGAAACGATTAATAGCCTCTTTTTGTTTGAGTAACCGAAAATCAGCTCCCTGGTTTCTCCGTGCGAATGTTCGGTATCGTCGAATATTCTTGCAAGGTCGTCGAAAAAAACGGTATAAGCTTCATGGAAGCTGACACCATGTTTCTTTAAATTCGATTCGGCCTTATTTTTATCCCACTCAAACCTATATTCCATTTACTTCCCAATAACCGATACTTTTTTACTAAAATACTAAATGATATCCATAATTAATAATTTTCTATTCCCCCTTCACAAATTTTGCACAATAGCCGCCGCTGCGGACAAAATACACACCGGGAGGAAGGCCGGATATGTCGATTTTTGTAGAGACAGGTCTCAGACCTGTCTCTGAAATTATACATTCTCCGAGAGCATTGAAAACATTTATTGTATTGCCGGGTAGGGACAGGTCGCGACCTGTCCCTACATCTATTTCAATATAATCCGAAGCTGGATTTGGGAAAATGAAATCTGAGTATTTTTTATCTTCATTAATAGAGGTAGTTTTTAATTTACCTTTCAACAAAATTGGGATTTCATTTTCTTTTGAATTTCCAACAATATAAATATCTCCGTTATTTGCAAATTCTGTAGCTAACAGCATTTCAGTTGTCAAACCCTGCCCGGATAACTCCCAATTTTCACCACCATTGGAAGTAATCAGGATTTTTCCTCCATAACCACAAGCTACTCCTATTTTATCATTATAAAATTTTATTGAATATAAATCAGTATTTACATTTGTTATTTGTCCTATGTATGGACTCTGATCATTTATCACCAAACCGCCAGTTGTTGTTTTGGCAATCAGCCCATAAGCGCCTGCAATCCAACCTAATGTGTCATTATACATAAAAATTGATAGAAATGAAAGAGGTAATTTTGAATCAACACTTATTTCTTGCAGGAATGCCTCATTTTTACCATCGTAAAAAACTATGTCTGCCCACCAAAGAACGTAAATATGATCCCTCGAGGAACAGGAAATAGCGCGGATATCATTAGATGTAGCCGAATTAATAGGGATTAATCCATTTGGTGTGATTTTTCTGAACACTCCCTTAAAACCACCAACATAACCAGTATCGGACCCTTTAGGGAAATCAATTGAAGTATTTGTAACTCCGGTTGAACCGATTCTTTTCCATTCCTGCCCTCCGTCAGTGGTATTATACACTTGCCCTTCATATCCCGCACAATAGCCATTTTTTGAATCGAGCATTTTTATTGAATGAGTACCATATAAAGTATTTTGTATGCTGAATGATTTTCCACCATCGGGCGAAAAGTAAATTTCACCTTTAAGCCCGGAGGCAGACGTACCCAAACCTGAACATATCCAAATTGAATCTCCAATAATATCGAGAGCTGTTAAATTTATTATCCCTTTAGATTTTGGCAAAGATTCGCCAATGTTAGTCCATTCATATTCTGAAGCTTTTGCTTCAAAGGTTAGTAAAGACAAAAATAATATCAAGAACAAATACTTTTTCATTTGCTGCCTCTGATTTTTAATAAATTTCCCAAATTTATCACCTTATTTTATTTTTATCATTTGTTTTGTTGTCTTTTTACTAACTATCTTGATTTCAAAAAGAAAACTCTTCCGGTAACTGAATCGCCGCTTTGATTCTTTGTGTCCCATATTAGTTGATTTTCCCCGGCAGGACAGTTCTCGCATGTCAGTGTACGCACAAGATTGCCGTTAATATCATAAATGTTAACCTTAACAGTACCGGGAGTTTCAGTTTCGAATGCAATTGTAGTTATTCCGGAAAACGGATTGGGAAAGTTCTTTACCTCGGCCAGTACAGGTTTCGTATCATTAATGAATGTTGCATTAACAAAAATGATTTTCTGAATTTCATTTAAAGCAATTTTCTTTGTTAAATCGTCTTTCAGATGGATCAGTAGGGTGTCACCCTGGCTGTAAGTTTGAGAATACAGCGTTAAAACAAAAGAGATAATGATAAAATACTTCATCTCACCAACATATTTAAAAATAATATACAAATATAATGAAAATTAATCCAATAGGCTGTTTAGAAAAATCTATCTTCTTCAGATTGCTACTTCGAAAATGTGGCACTTTTCTAATGATAATACCTTAATTACCCCTTTATAAATTATGATCAATAGCCGCTGCTGTCGATTTGCACCTTGTTTTTTCTTGCTATTTGAGCAGAATTCTATACTGGCAAATGTGTTATTAAATACCCTCCGGTTATTAAGCTAATCAAATTAGCTACACATACATATATTACAATTATACTCTTTTCGTGTTCATTAATCAAATGATAAAATAGAACCATTTCAGCAACAAAAACAATAATTTCTCCAAAAATTAAACCAAAAATAAAATAGCCGGAAAATAAAACTGCCTCGCCACTCAAACAAATATTTAACACACCTTGAGTTATAATGTTTGTAATTAAAAAAACCAGCCAACTTCGCTTGCTTCTAAATTGAAAGAGCCAAAAAATTATACCCTCAATTAGGAGTGTAATTATCAACCGAAGTAACACCAGAATTACTGAGCGAAGTGGATACGTACCAGGCAAAAGCATTTTTTGGGATAAATCTAATGTAAAAACGTTGTTATACTGGTTTAATGTGGTATCCAATGAGCATTTAAAACTCTTGCCACCTGTTGTAACAAGGAAAGAGTATTGGGAATTAACGTTCATATCGTGTGCATAAAATTTATAATAACCTTCCCAAGCAGTTTGACTGACAGTTGCTAAATAATGTTGTTCATTCGAGGTCATAATAATTGAAAGGTCATCGGGCGGATTATTAACAAGTATAATCAACGATGGAGGCTCAGCAGAATTGCCAAACACAGTTGGTGGATGAATAGTAAATATGAAACCGCATATTGTTATTAGAAATATTACATGCTTTATAATCTTTTTCATTCGAACAAATCCCCTTTATTTAACCCGAATTATTCACAAATAATTAGGATATAAGGGGTTAATTTGTTATATTGCAAT
>DAINRZ010000136.1:2205-8282 GCA_036741575.1 Kapaibacterium sp. (SeqCode) | reverse complement strand
CAAAGTGAGCAAATAGAAAAAACATCATAATTTTATATAACAAGAATTATATCGAAAAATTTTCTCTGTCGTTCATAACAAAAGTTACTTCACAGAGCACACCAGCAGCTTCTTTTCATTTTCTTCGAACCAGTTAAGGCCAAGAATTTTGATGGAGATCTCCTCGATAACCAGTTGGGGGTACCTGCTTTTTGCAGCCTCGATTTCTTCGGTGCAATCGCCGCCTTTGTAGAGTACGAGTTTACCAGCGGGTTTCAAAAGCTCTTTTGTCCATGTATAGACTTTTTCAACTCGTGTGACCGCCCGCGAAAACACAAAATCGAAATGCATTAAATATTGTTTTTCCTTTTGTAGTTCTTCAGCTCTGGCGGTTTTTGCCCCGATAGTCCTTACACCCGTATGCTTTGCCAGCATATCGGCAATTTTGGCCTTTTTAGCAATTGAATCAACAAGCAGCATGTGAATAGTAGGTTTTGCTATAGTAATGGGGATGCCCGGTAGCCCCCCGCCTGTGCCGACATCCAGGCAGCGCGCTTTCGCCGGCAGTTCGATATATTTTAGCGATGACAGGGAATGGATAATATGGTTTACTACAATATTCTCCTCGTCTTTTCGGGAGATAAGGTTTACTTTTTGATTCCAGTAAAGCAATTCTTCGATAAACCGGGTAAACATATCGAGCTGTTTTTTTTCGAGAACAATGCCGTTCGACGAGCATAAAGTCCAGAATTCAGATAATTCCATATTATTCTATAATTGTACGAAACCTACTTTTTTATATACTTTGCGCAAGGTCCTTGCAGCCTGTGCCCGTGCCCTTTCTGCCCCATCCTTCAGTATTTTTGCCAGGTGGTCCTTGTCTTTCCTGATTTCGGTAAACCTTTCGCGGATTGGGCCTATGTAGTCCGCGACAGCGTCTGCAACAGCAGGCTTGAAATCGCCGTAACCCCTGCCTTCAAATTCTTTCTCAATTTCCCCGATAGATTTGCCCGTAGCAATATGATACAGAATCATTAGATTCGAAACGCCGGGCTTATCGTCGCTGTATCTTATATTGCTGCCGGAATCGGTAACCGCCCTTTTAATCTTGCTTTTTATTACATCGTCGGGGTCGAGTACGAAAATAGTTGCTTTCTCGTTGGGGTCCGATTTTGACATCTTTTTAGTAGGCTCCTGCAGGCTCATTATTTTCGATCCTACTTTGGTAATATAAGGCTCAGGCACTGTAAATGTTTCGGAATAGAGATAGTTGAACCTTTCGGCCAGGTTGCGGGTGAGCTCGATATGCTGCTTCTGGTCGTGGCCTACGGGCACAAAGTGCGGCTGATAAAGCAATATATCGGCAGCCTGGAGTATAGGATAGGTAAACAGGCCTGTATTAATATTTTCGGGGTGCTGCTGCGATTTATCCTTGAATTGTGTCATCCTGCCCAGTTCGCCCATTCCTGTATAGCAATTGAGCACCCAAGCCAGCTCTGCATGTTCGTGAACCATCGACTGCATGAATAAGACGCTTTTTTCTGGATCGATACCTGCAGCCAGCAAGATGGCCGCAATATCGAGTGTATTTTTTCTCAGTTCTGCGGGTTCCTGTTTTACAGTAATTGAATGAAGGTCGGCCAGGAAATAGTAGCACCTGTATTCATCCTGCATATCAACCCAATTTTTTATTGCCCCGCATATATTGCCGATTGTAATCTTGCCGGATGTTTGTATCCCGCTCAGGATAATCTTTCTTTTATCATTAGTTGCAGCCGTATCAGCCATAAATCCTCATAATTTTCCAAAAATGCGAAATATAAAAAATGCAAATTACTAATCTTTCATTAGAAAAATGAGAGAATATTAATTAACTTTGTTTTTGCTTTATTTAACTTATTGTAAATGATGGAAGAAAATATAAAGAGCCTGTATATAGGCAAGCAAATTGACGTATTGGACAAAGGTTTCGTAAGGCTGGTGGACGTTATGGGCGACGATTCGTCCATTGTGCAGGCAGCAAGAGTATCTTACGGCAAGGGCACAAAGAGCGTCAGCGAAGACCGCGGGCTTATCAGGTACCTGATGCGCAACCGTCATACTTCGCCCTTCGAAATGGTGGAATTCAAGTTCCATGTTAAGTTGCCTATTTTTGTGGCACGCCAGTGGATTCGCCACCGTACTGCTAATGTCAACGAATACAGCGGCAGGTATTCCGAGATGAAAGACGAGTTTTATATTCCCGAAATAGGCCAGCTTAGGCAGCAGAGCACCATGAACAAGCAGGGCAGGGCCTTGGAGCAATTGCCGGGTGATGCAGCAAGGCAGGTGCAGGACAAACTAAGCCGTACACAAAAGCAGTTGTTTTCTGAATATAATGAATACCTGGAACTGAACCTGGCCAGGGAACTGGCGCGCATAAACCTGCCGCTCTCAACATATACTGAGTGGTACTGGAAGATCGACCTCCACAACCTGTTTCATTTCTTTAGGCTGCGGCTCGACGAGCATGCCCAGTATGAAATACGAGTTTATGCCGAGAAAATGGCCGGGCTCGTTAAGCCATTTGTCCCTGTGGCATGGGAAGCTTTCGAGGATTATATCCTGAACGCCGTAACATTTTCGGGCAAAGAACTGAAGCTGCTTAATACCATGATAAACAACAACTTTCCTTCTGCCGAATCAATGTCTGCCGAAGGCGTCAAAGGCCGCGAAGCAGCGGAATTTTTAGAAAAAATAAAAAAAATCATAACATAATCGTTAATAGCAAATAATTAATGTTCTTTTTATAATATTTTTAGGTGTTACATGAATAAACGAATTTCGTCGATGACAATAATTGCAGCTTTTATATTAAGCTCAGTTGCTTTATTTGCAGGAACTCCAAGCGTCGATGATATATTGAAGAAAAACGTCGAAGCCCGCGGCGGCGAGAAATTAAAGAATATCGCAACTTATACTTCCGATATGAGCATGGAAGTTATGGGAATGAGTATGACTTTCAATGTCAAAGCTAAAATGCCCGATAAAATAAGGATTGATTTCAGTGTTATGGGGCAAGATGGCTCTGTTATATTTAACGGCGATAAAGGATGGGCAATTCAAGGTGGCGTTGCACAGGAAATACCAGCTGATCAACTGGAGCAAACCAAAAAGCAGTTTGGCTCGCAAACTGATTTAGCCGGCAAAAGCTACTTAGATTATAAAGAAAAGGGAATCAAATATGAGCTTGAAGGTGTCGAGGATGTTAATGGGACATCGACATATAAAGTAAAGGAAACTTTGAAAGACGGCACTGTCTCGAGGATATATTTTTCTACAAAAGACTATCTCGAAGTAAAAAGGATTTCTGCTACAGAAATGAACGGCACAACGATGGATGCTGAAATCTATTTTAAAGAGAATAAACTTATCGATGGCTACCTTGTACCAATAAAGATGGAAGTTATTACCATGGGTATGACTTCGATGGTCACCATAACAGACTTCAAAGTCAATCCGGCTTTGGATGAATCACTGTTTACACCCGGTTCTTAAATTATTGAGCGGGAATTCGAAATTCAGGGCGGGCTTACTTCATCACCCGCCTTTTTTTATTTCTTAGCCATCAGTTTTTCGGCGAATGGAAACAATTCGACAGCTTTGAGCAGCTGTTTGTCGTTAGATTGTAGTATCTGCAGCATTTTCTCGCGGTTCCATATATACCTGGCAATGTAGCCTTTCAGGCTGTTCAGTATATAGTCAGAATCTGTTTTGAACTGTTCGTCATTCCATTTTATTCCGTTATCTTCGGCATATTTACGGAATTCCCTGCGGATTTCGTCATCAATCCTGAAATTCCTGTAATAGTCCAAATAACTTGCAGAGTATTTTTCTTTCAATTCTTTTCTGTTATCGTCGAAGTACTTTTTTGCGAAATTATATGGAATGCCGCCACGATATAACTCCACAGAAAACCTTGTAACAGTGTCCTGTTTGATAATAAAATCAGGTGTTATGCCGCCGCCGCCAAAAACAGCCCTTCCCGATTTGGTTTTGTAGAGCGGAAGGTTTTTAATATTAATTTTCTCTTCGGCTTTTTTGCCTGCATTCAGTTTTTCCACCTGTTCGGTAATTTTTGCAATGGCGTTTTCAAAGTAAGAGCCTTCCTCGAGCTCGAGCCTGCCTGCCAGGTGACGGTATTTATCCTTGTCTTTGTATGGCCTTTGGATGCACCTGCCCGAAGGAGTATAATAATAGCCGACCGTCAGCCGGAATGCAGACATATCCGGCAGCGGGAACTGCCTTTGCACCAGGCCTTTGCCGAATGAAGTCTCCCCTACCACAAGGCCTCTGTCCAGGTCCTGTATGGCGCCCGAAAGTATTTCACTGGCCGAGGCCGAGCCTTCGTTTATCAATGTTATAACCGGCATTTTTTCGTAATCCTGGCCTTTTGTAGAGATATATGTCTCGAATATATCAGGTATCCTGCCTTTGGTATAAACTATTGTGTCGCCGGCTTTAACGAACTCATCGGCAATATAATAGGCTTCGTCCAGGATACCGCCCGGATTCCACCGCAGGTCGATAATCACTTTTTTCATCCCCTGCTTTTTAAGGGTATCCATAGCCTTAACAAACTCCTGGTGAGTTGTCTGCGAAAATCTGTTGATTTCTATCACGCCGATATCTGACCCTTCGATGATATATTTTGCGTCGATGCTAAAGACTGGTATCCTGTCGCGTATGACGTCAAACTTTAACAGTTCCGGAATACCTTCCCTTTTAATATGCAGAGTCACCAGTGTGCCTTTTTGCCCTTTGAGTTTTTTGGGTATGTCGTCCCTGCTTATTCCAATGGCAGAGGTATCGCTTATTTTGACAATCCTGTCGTTGGCAAGTATGCCAAGTGCTTCGCTGGGCCCTCCGACCAATGGAGTTACTATTACGATGGTATCGTCCACAATCTCGAACTCGACACCAATCCCGTCGAATCCGCCGGACATTTCCTCGTTGACTTTAACCATTTGTTCAGCGTTGATATAGACAGAATGCGGATCGAGTTTTTCGAGCATTCCAACTATTGCACCATCGATCAATTCGCCCGAATTAATATCTTCTACATAGTTTTTATATGCAGTGAGCATTACATGGTCGAATTTTTTAATGTCCGAATAAATATTCTCGCCCGAGATGAGCGGCTGGATGTAAAGGCCTGCAAACATACCCACCAGGAAAACAGGCACTATATAAAGGTATTTTTTCATTCATTCCTCATATTACACATAGCAATCAATACATTATTTTTTTAACGTAATAGCAGGGCATTTGTTTCAGCAGCTAAGTAAACGCATAGATAAAGTAATATACAAGGGGGAAATTAAGAGTCGCTGCTGTTTTCAATTTTCCATGATCCCATTTCTCTGTAATAACCATGAAGATAGGGAGTAAAATATTTGGGATTTTCGATTACAGATATTGGCCCGTACTGGATTTCGAGCAGGTTGTACCCAGGGGTTTTATAGAAAAGGAAACTGACTGAGTAAGTCCCCGGATTAATCCTCAGGTCTTCAATACGGCAGCATATCCTGTTGCTCCCTCTGCCGACCGTAAGTTTACTGCCATGGCTGGAAATAGTAGTAATATATGACGAATCTTCGGAGAGTATAGCTATATCGGCGATTACATCGCCAATAGTTTCATCCGATTCAAATTCTACCGATATGGTAACTGCGCTGTTCACTTCGAATTCCCGGGCAGGTAAACCATAATCATCAAGCAGATTGAGCAAAGGTTTGTCTATTGTTTCAATAATGCTTAATACATCTGCTCCCGGGGCAATACTGACCCTTTTGATGGAAGTGTTGACATATTCACGGACAACATGTGCCGGGCTGCCTTCGAGCTTAATCCTGCCTCCCTCAATCCATAACACCCTGTCGCATATCCTGTATATATGGCTAAGTGTGTGCGTCACAAAGATAACTCCCTTGCCCCGCTTCAACTGGTCGATTTTTTCTAAGCATTTTTTCTGGAAGTTAATATCGCCTACTGCAAGTATTTCATCTATCAACAATACATCCGGCTCTGAATGAATAGCAATTGAAAAACCAAGCCTT